>JAJXZV010000052.1 GCA_021779875.1 Pseudomonadota bacterium | reverse complement strand
CAGCCAGGGGAGTTTCCCGGCCTTGCGCACCTGCGCCTGGCGCTTGACCAGCCGGTGCGCCAGGGTGATCGGCGCCGGCATCAGCACGTCGGTCTCGTTGGTCGCATAGCCGAACATCAGGCCCTGATCGCCCGCACCCTGCTTGCGCTCGTCCTTGCGGTCCACGCCCTGCGCGATGTCCGGGGACTGCTTGCCGATGATGTTCAGCACCCCGCAGCTCGCCCCGTCGAAGCCCATGTCGGAGCTGTCGTAGCCGATCTCGAGCACGGTCTTGCGCACCAGGGCCTCGACGTCCACCCAGGCGCTGGTGGTCACCTCGCCGGCCACGATCACGACGCCGGTCTTGACCAGCGTCTCGCAGGCCACCCGGCCGCGCGGGTCGACCTCGAGGATGGCGTCGAGCACGGCATCGGAGATCTGGTCCGCGACCTTGTCGGGATGGCCCTCGGAGACCGATTCGGAGGTGAAGGAAAACTGTCTGCTCATGGGTTGATTTCCAGGTTGTCGCCGAAATTCTCCGCGTAGCGCCGCGCGAACTCCGCCCGCGTGAAGCGGTGGTTCTGCGGTCCGCGCGATTCTATCTTGATCGCCCCGAGAAGCGAGGCGATGCGGCCGCTGGTCGGCCAGTCGAGGCCGTGCAGCAGGCCGTGAATGAGTCCCGCCCGGTAGGCGTCGCCGCAGCCGGTGGGATCGACCACTCCGCGCGGCTTGGCGCAGGGGATGGCGAGGGTGCCGCCCCGGGTGAAGATCACCGAGCCTTCCGCGCCCTTGGTCACCACCAGCGCCTCGACCCGCTCGACGATGTCGGCGGCACTCAAGCCCGTCTTGCGCTGCAAGAGCCCCCACTCGTAGTCGTTCACCGCCACCCAGGTGGCCTGGTCGATGAAGCCCGTGAGTTCCGGCCCGTCGAACATCGGCAGCCCCTGCCCGGGGTCGAAGATGAACGGCACCCCGGCGGCGAAGAACTGGGCGGCGTGCTCGAGCATCGCCTGGCGCCCGTCGGGCGCGACGATGCCCAGCCGCAGCTCGGCGCGCACATCGGCGACCCGGTTCAGGTGCGCCTGCTGCATTGCTCCGGGATGGAAGGCCGTGATCTGATTGTCGTCCAGATCGGTGGTGATGAAGGCCTGGGCCGTGAAGGCGTCTTCGAGCACGCGCACGTGCTCGAGTTCGATCCCGAGGGCGTGCAGCCGATCCCGGTACGGCCCGAAATCGTGGCCGGCGGTGGCCATGGGCAGGCCGCGGTCGCCGAGCAGGTGCAGGTTATAGGCGATGTTCGCCGCGCAGCCGCCGTACTCGCGGCGCATCTCGGGCACCAGGAAGGACACGTTCAGCACGTGCAGCTTGTCGGGCATGATGTGCGTCTTGAACCGGTCGGGAAAGACCAGGATGGTGTCGTAAGCCACCGAACCACAGATGAGTGCCGTGCGCGCGCCGCCCTTGATGTCCGCCATCCAACCACCGATAGATTAGGTCAACGAATCATTTTAGCGTCAAAGCGGGCACGGCCGGCGGACTTTAACCCGAATTTAGACACCCTCGCGCCGTGCATGCACTGGATGAAACCGCCTCATGGTGCAATAAACGCGGCAAGGCCCCGGTCTACTCGGGCAGGAACCCGTTCGACAACCCACAGGAGAGTGATGACATGACCAAGACCACCCGCACCTTAACCGCCATCGGCAGCGTGCTCGCCCTCGGCTCCGCGCTCGCCGCGCCCACCTTCGCGGCCGATGCCCCGGCCATGGAAAAGTGCTACGGCGTCGCCAAGGCCGGCAAGAACGACTGCGCGGGCGCCGCGCATGCCTGCGCCGGGCAGTCCAAGGCGGACGCCGGCGGCAAGGACTGGATCAAGGTGCCCGCGGGCACCTGCGAGCGCCTGGCCGGCGGCAGCCTGACCGCGAAGTGACGGCGTGGGCGCCGCGCTGAAGGATTCGGGCGCGGCGCCCGCGGGGCGCGGCCCGATGCCGGCCGCGGCCGGCATCGGGCTGCGCGCCCCGCACCATCTCGAGATCCTGGGAAATCCCCCGCCCATCGCCTGGCTCGAGGCGCACAGCGAGAATTACTTCGCCGACGGCGGCTCGCACGTCGCCTGCCTGATGAGCATCCGCGAGCGCTACCCGTTGTCGCTGCACGGCGTGGGCCTGTCCTTGGGGTCCTGCGACCCGCTCGACCGCACCCACTTGGGACGCCTCGAGCGCGCGGTCAAGCGCTTCGAGCCGCGGCTGGTCTCGGAGCATCTGTCCTTCAGTTCGGCCGGCGGCCGCTTCGCGAACGACCTGCTGCCCCTGCCCTACACCGCCGAGGCGCTCCGGCACGTGAGCGCGCGCATCGATGAGGTGCAGGACGCGCTCGGACGCCAGATCCTGATCGAGAACGTCTCGAGCTATCTGCGTTATGCCTGCTCGCAGCTCTCCGAGTGGGAGTTCCTCGCCGGGGTCGCCGCCGAATCCGGCTGCGGCATCCTGCTCGACCTCAACAACATCTACGTGGCCGCGCGCAATCACGGCTTCGACCCGGCCGCCTACCTCGCCGCCATCCCGGCCGACGCGGTACAGGAGCTGCACCTCGCCGGTCACGACGAGGTGCTGATCGAGGGCGCGCCGCTCCTCATCGACACGCACGGCAGCCCGGTGTGCGAGCCGGTCTGGCAGCTGTACCGCGAGGCGCTGCGCCGCTACGGCCCGAAGCCCACGCTGATCGAGTGGGACACCGACCTGCCCGCGCTCGACGTGCTGCTCGGCGAGGCGCGCCGCGCCGACGCCCTGCGCGAGGAGCTGCATGCCATCGCTCCCTGAGCTGCAGGCGGCCGTGCTCGAGGCGCTGCTCGAGGAGGCGCCGGCGCGCGCCGCGCCCGAGATCCTGGCCGCCGGCATCGACCCGGCGCGCCGGCTCGGCGTGTACGCGAACACCGTGCGCGCGAATTTCCACGCGAGCCTCGCCGCGAGTTTCCCCGTCCTCGCCCGCCTGGTGGGCGAGGATTATTTTCGCCAGGCGGTGCGCGACTTCCAGCGGCGCACCCCCTCGCGCAGCGGCGACCTGCAGCACGCCGGCCGCGAGTTCCCGGCGTACTGGAGCGCGCTGCACGGCGCCGACGCCCACCGGTATCTCGGCCACGTGGCTCGCTTCGAATGGGCCTGCCAGGAATGCCTGCTGGCCGCCGAGCACCCGCCGCTCGACCTGGCCGCGCTCGCGCGCGTGCCGAGCGCAGCCTACGACGCGCTGCGCTTCGAGCTGCACCCATCGCTGCGCCGGTTCGCCTCCCCCTACCCCGTGCACGCCATCTGGCAGGCGAACCTCGACCCCGCCGTCCCGCCGCCGACCGTCGACCTCGACCGGGGCGGGGATCGGCTGGCGCTGGTGCGCCGGCGCATGCAGCTCGAGTTCCACGCGCTGGGAGCTGGCGAATGGGCGTTCCTCGAGGCGCTCGAGCGGCGCGCGCCGCTCGCCGACGCGCTCGAGGCGGGCGATGACGATGCGCACTTCGAGCCGGCCGCGGCGCTGCCTCGGTTTGTAACAGCCGGTATCATCACCGGCTTTCAGGAACCAATCCCGGGCGATGCTATCGTATGAACGATGAAGCATCCCGTGTGGTCCCGGCCGATCCGCCACCCTAGCCCGGCGGCGCGCCACGCCCCGACGGCGCGCCTCGCCGCCGCCCGGAGGGTCCCCCTCTGAAGCTCGGTCGCGCGGTGTGCGGCGACTGGGAGAGCGCCCTGCGGCACGAATGGCTGGTGACCAACGGCCTCGGCGGGTATGCCTGCGGCACGCTCGCGGGCGCCCACACCCGTCGCTACCACGGGTTCCTGGTCGCGAGCCTCGCACCGCCGGTGGCCCGAACGCTGCTCGTGGCGAAGATCGAGCTGAGCGTCGCGTACCTGGGCGTCACGGTCCCGCTGTTTGCCAACGAGTTCGCGGACGGCACGGTCGACCCGCGCGGCTACCGGCACCTCGAGTCCTTCGCGCTCGAGGACGGCCTGCCGACCTGGCGCTACGCGGTGGCCGACGCCCTGCTGGTGCAGCGGGTGTTCATGGCCCCGGGCGCCAATACGAGCTATCTCACCCTCGAGCTCGAGCGCGCCTCGGCCGAGGTGCGCGTGTCGCTTAACGCGCTGGTCACGCACCGCGATCACCACGCGCAGGGTCGCGGCGCGCGCCCGTTCACCGTCGAGGCGGCCGCCGACGGCTGCACGGTGCGCGCCGTCGAGGGCGCCGGCTCGGTGCGCCTG
>JAJXZV010000176.1 GCA_021779875.1 Pseudomonadota bacterium | reverse complement strand
TGAAGCGCTTGGCGGCCTCCTCCGGGTCCGGGCCTGTATCGACGGCTTCCTCGCCGTCCTCGTCGTCCGCATCGTCGTCGTCGTTGGCCGCTTCCTCGCGCTCGAGCGCCATCAACTTCGGGTTCTGCGGCTGGGCGATCTCGTCGGGCGCATTGGGGTCGACGAAGCCGACGATGACGTCCACGAGGCGCGTCTGGCCGGCCTTGAAGCCCTCGTAGCTGCGCAGCAACAGCTCGTAGGTGCCGGGATAGCTGCCGAGCGCGATCTTGACCGCCTCCAGGCCCTCTTCGATGCGCTTCGCGATGCGAATCTCGCCCTCGCGGGTCAGCAGCTCGACGGTGCCCATCTCGCGCATGTACATGCGCACCGGATCGGTGGTCCGGCCGAATTCGGCATCGAGGCTCGCGAGCGCCGCGGTCGCCTCCTCCACCGCCTCCTCGTCCGGGGCGGCGGTCGCATCGGTCAACAGCAGCGACTCGGCGTCCGGGGCCTTCTCGTAGACCGGGATGCCCATGTCGTTGATCATGTTGACGATGTCTTCGATCTGCTCGGGATCGACGATCTCGCTCGGCAGGTGATCGTTGACTTCGACGTAAGTGAGGTAGCCCTGTTCCTTGCCGCGCGCGATCAGCAACTTCAGTTGCGACTGCCGCTCGTCAGCGATTTGCGTTGCCGTGCCTGCAGGGGCTTTCTTGATCAAGGTGGGCGCCTCTTGAGAAACGTTACGATCGATATTCAATGCCAAGCCGATAAGTATACAAATTTGCGCATTTTTTAGCCAGAACGGGGCCGGCTGCCCGCGCTGCTCAGGAGGAGATCCGGGGCCGCCCGGACGACTGCAGCAATGCGCTCAATTCCGTCTTTTCCTGGGTATTCAAGCCCATCTCCGTATCTTTTCGCAATAATTCCTCGACCCGCCGGCGCGGCCCGTACTCGTGCACGATTCTGGCCACCGCCATCTTCAATTCCTGGCCCGCGGCGGCCGTTTCCATCACCAGGGGCTCGGCCAGGGCCAATTCGGCGAGCCGCGCGTACTCGGGCCGCCCCCGCCAGCGTTCCAGCAGCATCGCGGTGCTGGGACTTGTCATATTGACGGCCTGGGTCAGCAGTTCCTTGAGGACCGCGACCCCGGGCTGGTCGACCGCGTCGAGGCTCGCCTGGGGATCCACCGCCGCGGCCGCGGCCGGATGCTGCAGCAGCAAGCGGATGGCCTGACTCAGCAGGTTGCCGCGCCCCGCATTCAATCGACCACGGCCGGAAGGCGGCGGTTCCGTGCCTGCGCGGGCGGCGGTGGGCTCGCGCCGTGCGCCCGGCCCGAGCAGGTGCTCGCGCAGCTTGGCGGCCGGCATGCGGATCTCGGCCGCCAGCCGATCGGCCAGCAGTTCCCGGTACACCCCCTCGGGCATGCGCGCGAACAGCGGTGCCGCGAGGGCGGCGAGCTTGGCGCGGCCGTCGACGTGCTCCCGGTCGACCTGGGCGGACAGGTGCTGGACCAGGTATTCGGACAGCGGCAGCGCGTCCTTGAGGCGGCTCTCGAAGGCCTCGCGCCCCTCGGCCGCCACCAGCGTGTCCGGATCGTGCCCCTCGGGCAGGAACAGGAACTTGAACTCCCGTCCGTCGCGCGCCAGCGGCAGCGCATTCTCGAGCGCGCGCCACGCGGCCTGGCGGCCCGCCCGGTCGCCGTCGAAGCAGAACACGAGTTCGCTGGTCATGCGAAACACCTTGTTCAGGTGCTCCTGCGTGGTCGCGGTGCCGAGCGTGGCCACCGCATAGGTGATGCCGGCCTGATGCAGCCGCACCACGTCCATGTATCCCTCGACGATCATCAGGCGCTTGAAGTCGACGTGCGCCTGCCGGGCCTCGTACAGGCCGTACAGCTCCCGCCCCTTGTGGAACAGGGGCGTCTCCGGGGAGTTCAGGTACTTGGGCTCCCCCTGATCGATGACGCGGCCGCCGAAGGCGAGCACCCGTCCGCGCGAATCGCGGATCGGGAACATCAGGCGGTCGCGAAACCGGTCGTAGAAACCGGGGGCGCGCTCGCCGCCCCGGACGTCGCGCTCGATGATCAGCCCCGCCTGCTGCAGGCGGCGCCGATCCTCGGCCTGCGTGCCGAAGCGGTTCAGCAGGGCGTTCCAGGAGTCCATCGCATAGCCCAGGGCGAATTTCGCGGCGGTGGGCGCATCGATGCCGCGGGCGGCGAGATAGTCGCGCGCCCTGGCGTGGTCGCTCAAATTCTGCGCGAAGTAGCGCGCGGCCTGCGCCATCAGTTCGTACAGGCCGCCGCCCGAGGCATCCCGCTCTCCCGCCGCCTCGCGCGGCAGCTCGAGCCCGGCGCGCTGCGCGAGATCCGCCACGGCCTCCAGGAAGTCCAGCTTCTCGTACTGCATCAGAAAGCCGATCACCGTGCCGTGGGCCGAGCAGCCGAAGCAGTGGTAGAACTGCTTGTCGGGGCTCACCCAGAAGGAGGGGGACTTCTCGTTGTGGAACGGGCAGCAGGCCTTGTATTCGCGGCCCGACTTCTTCAGGGGGACCCTGGCGCCGATGACCTCGACGATGTCGGAGCGCGCGACCAGATCGTCTATGAAAGCCTGGGGAATGCGGCCGGCCATGGACCGGTGGCGATCAGCCGCCGAGCTTGGCTTTGATCTTGGCCCCGACGACCGCCATGTCCGCGCGGCCCTGCGCCTGGGACTTGATCATGCCCATCACCTTGCCCATGTCCTTGACGCTGGTCGCGCCCGTGGCGGCCACGGCCTGTGCGATCAGCTCCTCGATTTGCGCGTCGGATAGCTGCGCCGGCAGATAGGCCTGTAGCAGGCCGATTTCGGCGGTTTCCTTGTCCGCCAGATCCGGCCGGTTGCCGGCCTGGAACTGCGCCAGCGACTCCTTGCGCTGCTTGATCATCTTCTCGATCACGGCGAGCACCTGGCCGTCGTCGAGCGTGATGCGCTCGTCCACTTCACGCTGCTTGATCCCGGCTGTGATCATGCGGATCAGGCCGAGACGGTCCTTCTCGCCGGCGCGCATCGCGGCCTTCATATCGTCCGTGATGCGCTCTTTCAGGGACATCGTCGGGTGCGCGGCAGGCCGCGCCGCTCAGTAGGACCGGGAGGCTGCGGACGAGGAGGCGCCCGAGGATGCGCCGCCGACGCCGCGCATGCTCTCGCGCGACAGCCGCTTCAGGTGGCGCTTCACGGCGGCGGCCTTTTTGCGCTTACGTTCCTGGGTCGGCTTCTCGTAGAATTCGCGGCGGCGAAGCTCGGTGAGGACGCCCGCCTTTTCACAGGCGCGCTTGAAGCGACGCAACGCGGCATCGAAGTACTCGTTCTCACGGACACGAACGCTGGGCATTCGAACCTCAACTGGCAGTCAATGGTAAGGCCGCCCCCAATCGGCGGCAGGGGCGCGCATTCTAAGGCGCGGTTCGGTAAAAGGCAAAATTTCCCAAAGATTCTCGACCTTATGCGGGTAATCGGCATCGAAACCTCTTGTGACGAGACCGCGGTCGCGATCTACGATCACGCGCGCGGCCTGCTGGCCCATCGCCTGCATAGCCAGATTGCGATGCACCAGGCCTACGGGGGCGTCGTCCCGGAACTCGCCTCCCGCGACCACGTGGCGCGCCTCCTGCCGCTGGTGCGCGAGGCGCTGGCCGCCGCCGAGAGCTCGCCGGAGGCGATCGACGCCGTGGCCTACACCGCCGGGCCGGGCTTGATCGGGGCGCTGCTGGTCGGCGCCTGCTTCGCCCGCGGGCTGGCGCTCGCCTGGAACAAGCCGGCCGTGGCCGTCCACCACCTCGAGGGCCATCTGCTCGCGCCCCTGCTCGAGCCCGATCCCCCGGAGCTGCCCTATCTGGCCTTGCTGGTGTCGGGTGGGCACACGCAACTCGTGGACGTGGCGGCGCTCGGCCGCTATCGGATCCTGGGAGACACCCTGGACGACGCGGCGGGCGAGGCCTTCGACAAGACCGCGAAGCTGCTCGGCTTGCCGTATCCCGGCGGAGCGGCGCTCGCGCGCCTGGCGCAGGGAGGCACGCCGGGCCGGTTCGCCTTTCCGCGCCCGATGCTGGACCGGCCGGGCCTCGACTTCAGTTTCAGTGGCCTGAAGACCGCGGCCCTAGTAGCCTTGCGGGGCCGCGACCTGGACGAGGCCGCCCGGGCGGACGTTGCCTGCGCCTTCCAGGAGGCGGTCGTGGACACCCTGGCGGAGAAGACGCGGCGCGCCCTGGCGCTCACG
>JAJXZV010000136.1 GCA_021779875.1 Pseudomonadota bacterium | reverse complement strand
GGCCTGTCGAGCTCGGTGCGCCTCGCGGTGACGCGCGCGCGCCACGCCTCCGCGGTGCTCCTGGTGCCGGTGGACCTCGCGCGGCTCGAGCGGCGCGATCTGATGCGTCTGGTCGCGGCCTGGCGCGCCGCCCGCCGGCGGGTCGCGGCGCGACGCGCCGACGGCCGCCCGGTGACGCCGCTCATCCTGCCGAAGCGGCTGTACGCGGCGGCGCGAACCATCACGGGGGATGCCGGCCTCAAGGATCTGATCGGGCGGCTGCCGGCCGAGCGTGTCGCCCTGCGCGAACTGCCCTCCGCCGCCGCCGACGTCGACACGCCCGGCGATCTGGCCGACGCGCGCCGGCGCGCGCGCTCACGCTGACCAGCCCGGGTACTCGCGAAACGCCGCGAGAGTGCGCTCCACGGCCTCGCGCGGCACGTCGAGATGGGTCACCAGGCGCGTGCGCATGCCGACGGTCGCGACGATGCCGCGCGCGCGCAGATGCGCGGCGAGCGGCGCCACGTGCGGCGCGGGAATGTCGACGTACACGATGTTGGTCTGCGGGACGGGGGCCGCCAACCCCAGGGCGCGCAGACCCGCGGCCAGCCGTTCGGCATGCTCGTGGTCCTCGGCCAGGCGGGCGACGTGATGGTCGAGCGCGTGCAGACACGCGGCGGCGAGAATGCCCACCTGCCGCAGACCGCCGCCGAGCGCCTTGCGCCAGCGAAGGGCCGCGCCGATCAGCGCCCGGTCGCCGAGCAGCACGGAGCCGGCGGGTGCGCCCAGCCCCTTCGAGAGGCAGACCGACACCGAGTCGAATCCGGCCGCCACGGTGCGCTCGTCGGTCCGGCGCTTGATCATGGCGTTGTAGATGCGCGCCCCGTCCAGGTGCGTGCGCAGGCCGCGCGCGTGCGCGAACTCCGTGGCCTCGCGCTGATACTCCGGCGGCAGCACGCGCCCGCCGATAGTGTTCTCGAGCGCGAGCAGCCGGGTGCGGGCGAAGTGCACGTCGTCGGGCTTGATGGCCCGCTCGAGCGCCTCGATCGCGATGCCGCCGTGCGGCTCGTTCTCCAGTGGCTGCGGCTGGATGCTGCCGAGCACCGCCGCCCCGCCCTGCTCGTACTTGTAAGTGTGCGCTTCCTGGCCGACCAGATACTCATCGCCGCGCGCACAATGCGCCATCAGCGCCGCCAGATTGCTCTGCGTGCCGCTGCCGAAGAACAATCCGGCCTCGAACCCGAAGCGCTCGGCGAGCCGAGACTGCAGGCGGTTCACGGTCGGGTCGTCCCCGTAGACGTCGTCGCCCACTTCCGCGGCGGCCATGGCCGCGCGCATCGCCGCGGTGGGTCGGGTGACGGTGTCGCTGCGCAGATCGATGGTCGGGGGTGCGGTGGTGTTCATGGGTCAACGATACCGGATGATGTCGGGCGGCGCGCGCCCGGGAGACGCGGCGGTCCGCCGCGGTGTGGTATTTTCCGTGGACCAGCATTCCATTTCAACGTCGCCCGAGGAGCGCGCTGCCATGCCCACCGTCGTCCGTTACACCCCCGTCGCCATCTTTCTGCACTGGATCATGGCCGCGCTCGTGGTCTGGGTGGGCGTTCTGGGACTTCTGCACGATTCCTGGCCCAAGGGCACGCAGGGTTTCTGGATCAACGTCCACGCGGTCTCGGGACTGCTGCTGTTCGCGCTGCTGCTGGCGCGCATCGGCTGGCGCGCCGGCCATGCGCCGCCGCCGCTGCCCGCGGAGGCCGGCGAGCTGTCGCGGCGGCTGTCCGGTCCGGTGCACCTCGCGCTGTACCTGCTGATGCTGGTGATCCCGATGATCGGCGTGGTGACCTTCATCTGGCACGGCCGGGTCTTCGACTTCGGCCTGTTCCGCGTGGATTTCGGGATCAAGTCCAACCGGGCGATCTTCCATCCCACCGAAGACGTGCACGGCTATCTCGCGTACGCGCTGTTCGCCTTGGTCGGCTTGCACGCCGCGGCGGCGCTGTGGCATCAGTACCTGCGGCACGACGGCGTGCTCGAGCGCATGCGGCCGGGACGCGGCCGGTGACAGCGGCGGACGGCGCCGACGAAGCGGTCTTCGTACGGCGCTTCGAGCTCGGCGGCGACGGCCCGCGCGTCGCCATCAAGGATTCGATCGACGTGCAGGGCTACCCGACCGGCATGGGGTGCGCGAGCTTCGCCGGCGCCCCGCCGGCCGCTCGGCACGCCGCCGTGGTGCGCACGCTGCTCGATGCCGGCTGCCGCCTCGTCGGCAAGACCAACATGCACGAGCTGGCCTACGGGGTGACGGGAATCAACCGCTACACGGGCACGCCCAGGAATCCGCGGGCGCCCGGACGGATCCCCGGCGGCTCCTCCACCGGCTCGGCGGTCGCCGTGGCGCTCGGCTTGGTGGACTTCGCGATCGGCACGGACACCGGCGGCTCGATCCGCATCCCGGCGGCCTGCTGCGGCATCGCCGGCCTCAAGCCGACCTTCGGCCGCATCAGCCGGGCGGGCGTTCTGCCGGCCGTCTCGAGCCTGGATTGCGTCGGCGTGTTCGCCCGCGACCTCGCCATGCTCGAGCGCGCCATGGCCTCGAGCGATCCGAGCTTCCGGCCGCGGCCGGCCCCGTCGACGGCCGTGCTCGGCCGGCTCATCACCGGCGGTGCGCCGACGGCGGCCGACGCCGCGGTCGACGCGGCCCTCGGCGCCGCGGGCCTCGCCGTCCTGCCGATCGAGCTGCCCTCCTTCACCCGGGCGTTCGAGGCGGCGCTCGACATCCTCTCGGCGGAGAACTGGGCGGCCTTCGGCGCGCTGACCGACGACGCCTCGCTCGGACCGGACGTGCGGGCGCGGCTGCTCGCGGCCCGCGAGGTGACGCCCGCGCGGGTCGCGGCGGCCGAAACGGTACGCGGCGCGCTGCGCGCCGAGATCGATGCGGCGCTCGAGCGCGTGGACGCGCTGGCGCTGCCGACCTTGCCCGATGTGCCGCCGACCCTGGAGGCGGCGGCGGATGCGCGCGCGTCGCTCGGCATCACCGCGCGGGTGCGGCAGTTCAATCTGTCGGGCCACCCGGCCCTGAGCCTGCCCATCGGGGACGCGGCCGCGCCGCCGATGGGGCTGCAGCTGATCGGCCGGCGCGCAGAGGACGACGCGCTGCTCGCGCTCGCCCGGACTCTGACGGCCGGCCTTGCCCGCGGCTGAGGCCGCGCACCCATGCGGCTCATCGGATTCTGGTTGTTGTTGAGCGCCGTCGGCCAGCTCGACGCCGCGGCCGCCACGGTGGACGCCTCCGCCTGCGGGCGCGCCGCGCGGGTCGAGATCGTGCGCGACGATTGGGGCATCGCCCACGTGTACGGCACCTCGGATGCCGACGCGGTGTTCGGCGCCATGTACGCCCAGGCGGAGGATGACTTCGGGCGCATCGAGCGCAACTACCTGACGGGCCTCGGTTGGCTCGCGCGGGCCGAGGGCGAATCGGCCGTGTACGCGGATCTGCGCCAGCGCCTGTTCGTGGATCCGGCCGAGCTGCCGGCGGCGTTCGCGGCGAGCCCGCCCTGGCTCAAGGCGCTGATGACCGCCTGGGCGGAGGGCCTGAACTGCTTCCTGGCGTCGCATCCACGGGTCCACCCACGCGTCATCACCCGTTTCGAGCCCTGGATGGCGCTGTCCTTCACCGAGGGCAGCATCGGCGGCGACATCGAGAGCGTCGATCTCGGCGCGCTCGGCCGGTTCTACGGCGGCGCGCCGGCCGTGGCCGCCGCGGCGCGGGCGGACGCGCCGCGCAGCCGTGCCCCGGACGAGAACCCGGGCGGCTCCAACGGTTTCGCGATCGCGCCGAGCCGCAGCGCCTCGGGCCACGCGTTGCTGTGGATCAATCCGCACACCTCGTTCTACTTCCGCTCGGAATTGCAGATGGTGAGCCGCGAGGGACTCGACGTCTACGGCGCGGCGACCTGGGGCCAGTTCTTCATCTACCAGGGCTTCAACGCCCACAACGGCTGGATGCACACCTCCTACGGCGGCGACGCCATCGACGAGTACGCCGAACGCATCGTGCGCCGCCCCGACGGCCGGTATTACCGGTACGGCGCGCAACTGAGGCCCGTCACGATCCGGCGCGTGCGCATCGCGTTCAAGAGTGCCGGTGGCGAGGCCCACCGCGACTTCACCGTGTACCGCACGCATCACGGGCCGATCGTGCGGGAGCAAGGCGACCGGTGGATCGCGGTGAAGCTGCTCGAGGATCCGGTGCGCGCGCTCGCGCAGTCGTAC
>JAJXZV010000223.1 GCA_021779875.1 Pseudomonadota bacterium | reverse complement strand
TACCACGTGGTGTGCGACGTCGAATCGCGCGGCATGCCGCTCGAATTCGCGCTGCTGCCGGTGATCGAGCGCGACTATGAGCCGTTCGCCTATTCGGTGAGCCGCGCCGCGGGGCTCTGGCAGTTCATCCCGGGCACCGGGGTGCGCTTCGGCCTGAAACAGGACTGGTGGTACGACGGGCGGCGCGACGTGATCGAGTCGACCCGCGCGGCGCTCGACTACCTGCAGGCGCTGCACGATCAGTTCGGCGGCGACTGGCTGCTCGCCATCGCCGCCTACAACGTGGGCGAGGCCTCCGTGCAGCGCCAGGTCGACTTCAACCGCGCCCTCGGCCGGCCGACCGATTTCTGGCACCTGACTCTGCCCTCCGAGACCCGCGCCTACGTGCCGAAGCTGCTCGCCATGAAGCGCCTGATGGCCGAGCCCGAGCGCTACGGCTTGGAATTCGCGCCGATCCCGAATCAGCCCTACTTCGCGGTCATCGACACCCAGTCGCAGATCGATCTGAAGGTGGCCGCGCAGCTCGCCGGCGCCGAGTACGACGAGGTGGTGGCGCTCAATCCCGGCTTCAACCGCTGGGCCACCGACCCCACCGGCCCGAACCGGCTGCTGGTGCCCATCGACGACGCGGACGCCTTCGAGTCCGCCTTGAAGACCCTGGGGCCCGAGGACCGGGTGCCCACCGTCGCCTACGAGGTGGGCCGGCGCGACACCCTCGCCGGCATCGCGAAGCGCACCGGCGTGCCGCCCGCGGTCATCGCGCAGCTCAACGACTTGAAGGGCAGCCGCGTCGAGCCGGGCGCGACCCTCAAGATTCCCCAGATGAGCGGCCCGCTGCCCGCCAAGGTGCTCACCGCCGCGGCGCGCGTCGATCGGCCGGAGAGCGACCGCGCCGGGCGCCGGCAGCGCCAGCTCGTGTACCGGGTGCGCGCCGGCGAGACCCTCTACAGCATCGCCCGCCGCCACGGCACCTCGGTGACCACGCTGGCGCGCCTCAACAACCTGAACGCGGGCGACCCGCTCATCCAGGGGCAGCGCCTGATCATCAAGGCGAGCGTGCGCACCTTCCGCGACGAGCACGGCTCGAGCGGCCGGCGCCTCCTCTACACGGTGCGCAGCGGCGACACCGTGTACAGCATCGCGCGCCAGTTCCAGGTGTCGGTGGACCAGCTGAAGGGCTGGAACGGCCTGAACCGGCGCCATCAGATCCGTGCCGGACAGCGGCTCGTGATGTACGTCGACCCGAACCGCCAGCAGGGCTGAGGCCCGCGGCGCCAACAGAAGGACACTCATGGGATTCTTGAACGGCAAGCGCGCCTTGATCGTCGGTCTCGCCACCGACCGCTCCATCGCCTACGGCATCGCCGAGGCCATGCACCGGGAGGGCGCCGAGCTCGCCTTCTCCTACATCGAGCGCATGGCCGACCGGGTGGTGCCGCTCGCCCAGGGCTTCGGCTCGGACCTCACCTTCCCGATGGACGTCGCCGTGGACGGCGACATCGAGCGCGGCTTCGCCCACTTGAAGACCCGCTGGGAGGCTTTCGACATCCTGGTGCACGCGGTCGCCTTCGCGCCGCGCGAGGCGCTCGCCGGCCGGTTCGTCGACGTGACCACGCGCGAGCACTTCCGCATGGCCCACGACGTCTCGAGCTACAGCCTCACGGCGCTGGCACGCGCTTCGCTCCCCTTCATGCGCGGCCGGAAGGGCGCCATCGTCACCTTGAGCTACCTGGGCGCGATGCGCTCGCTCCCCGGGTACAACGTCATGGGCCTCGCCAAGGCGAGCCTGGAGGCCAACGTGCGCTTCTTAGCGGCCGATTTGGGGCCCGAGGGCATCCGGGTCAACGGCGTCTCCGCCGGCCCCATCAAGACCCTCTCCGCGGCCGGCATCGCCGGGCTGCGGCGCATGCTGCAGCACGTCGCCCAGGTCTCGCCCATCCGGCGCAACGTCACCATCGAGGACGTGGGCAATACCTGCGCCTTCCTGTGCTCGGACCTCGCCGCCGGCATCACCGGGGAGATCACCTACGTCGACGGCGGCTTCAATTCGGTGGGCATGAGCTTCCCGGAGGACGGCGGCCCGGGCACGGGAAATTCCGGATGATCCCGGTCGGCGAAAAGGCGCCTAATACGTTGTGAAGGGAGGATCGCGCGGCGCGATCCTGCACGATTGACTCGAAGGGGAAGATTATGTCAAGTTCAGCGGGGTTCAAGGTTCTGGGCGTCGCCGCCCTGGCCGCCGGGCTCGCGGCCTGCGCCGACCTACCCGTCACCACCGACTCGAATCCCAATCTGTCGGCGACCATGTGCCACACCTATGCCTTCGCCCGCGAGCACATGTCGAGCAGCGAGCACGGCGGTGCGTTCGGCAACCCGATCAATTCGGAGCGGCTGCGCACGGCGATCGAGGCCAACATGACGCTGCGCGACATCACCAAGGTCGATCCCAAGGACGCCGACTGCGTGGTCGGCTACGCCATGGGCTCGCGCCAGGTCATGGATCAGTACTACGGGGGCTTGGGCGCCATGTGGGGCTATGGCTGGGGCTGGTACGGCGGCTACGGCGGCTGGGGCGGCCCGTGGGGCTACGATGGCACCTACGTGTACGACGAGACCCGGATCACCGTCGACCTCTTCGACGCCAAGTCCCACAAGCCCATCTGGCACGCCTCGGTCACCGAGAGCGTCTCGGACTTGAGCGGCCCGCGCGCCGACGAGCACATCAACGTGGGCGTGAGCGCGATCTTCCGGAAGTTCCCGATCCCGGCGCCGGCGCCGCCGCCCCCGCCGCCCAAGTAGGCGGGCCGCGGCTCCTTCGGCGCGCTACCGCGGCGCCGAATGCCCCGGTCGGTGCACCAGAAAGTAGTACAGCGCGGCGAGCACCGCGGTCACCGCGACCACCAGCGCGACGAAACGGTGCAGCGAGCCGGCGAGCAGCTCCGGGTGCTCGCCGACGGTCTTGCCGAGCCCGGCGAGCACCGAGCACCAGAGGAGCGAGCCTGCGAGGGTCGCGAGCGCATACCCGCGATAGCCGAACCGCAGGATGCCGGCCGGGATGCCGATCAGGTGCCGGATCACGGGCAGCAGGCGCGCCAGGAACACCCCGACCCACCCGTAATGCGCGCTCCAGCGCTCGGCCATCTGGATCTTGCGGGCGCTCAAGGCCACGTACGGGCCGAGCGCCAGCACCAGCGGCCGGCCGAGCCAGCGCGCCGCCCCGTACATGAGCGTGGCGCCCACCCACGAGCCCAGGGTCCCGGCGAGCACCACGCCCCACCAGGTGAGTTCCCCCTGGGTATGCGCCAGGTACGCGGCCGGCGGGATGATCACCTCGCTCGGAATGGGCACCAGCGTGCTCTCGAGCGCCATCAGCGCGGCGATCAGCGCGTAACCGCCGTGCGCCAGCTCGCCCAGGTACCAGTCGGAGAAATGCTGCAGCCAGCCGCTCAACGCCGCCGCACGCTCAATCGATCGCTTGCGGGTTGAGGGCCACCTTGGCGTCGTCGCGCGCGGCCACGGCGTAGCTCTGCGCCTCGAGCGCGGCCTGCCGCCGCGCGAACTGCCGGCGCAGCGCCGCGGCCTCCGTGGCCTCGTCGGCCTTCGGGTCCTGGCGCACGCCCAAGACGGCGAGCACCGCGGCATCCCCGTTCTTCAGCGCGAGCTTCTCGTAGGTCGGCTTGCCCTCGGGCTTGGGCGCATCGAAGGCCTGGTCGCGGATCGTCTCCGGTACCGACCGGTCGGCACGGTCGACGAACTTGGGCGCCGCCACGGCCGCACCCACGACCTTCGCGACCGCATCCCAGGACTCGCCCGCCGTGAGCCGCTTGAGCGCGTCGGCGGCCGCGGCCGCGGCGAGCTCGACACCGCGCTGCTTCTGCCAGGCCGCGGCCACCTCGGCCCGCACCGTCTCGAACGGCTTCTGCTCGGGCGCCTTGTGATCCGTGGCGCGCAGCACCACGCCGCGGCCCTTCTCCATCTCGACGATCGGGCTCAGGCGCCCATCGAGCACGTCCTGGCTGAAGGCCGCTTCGATGACCTTCGGATTCTTGCCGAGCGCGCCGCCGCCGTCCGTCCGGCTGAACGTCGGGATCTCCTGCACCGTGAGGCCGGCCTTGCGGGCCACCGACTCGAGGTCGGTGCTGTTCTGCAGGGCGGCGTCGGCGAGCTGATCCTGCGCCGCGTTGAACAGCCGCTCGGCCTCGTTGCGCTGGTATTCGGCGGCGAGGTCCGCCTTGGCCTGCTCGAAGGTCTTGGT
>JAJXZV010000066.1 GCA_021779875.1 Pseudomonadota bacterium | reverse complement strand
CGCGACTTCGTGATGCGAACCGTGGAGCACGCGCTCGCCGAGACCCGGCCGAGCGCCGCCTCCGCCGGCAGCGCGCCGCTCGACTGGCTCGACGCGAGCGCCCGGTACGAAGGCGCGGCGGCGCCCCGGCAGGCCCATTTCGTGCTGCCGCCGGCGCGCTCGACCGGCCCGGCCGACGCCTACCGGGGCCACCTCGCTCCGACGGCCGCGATCGCCGAGGCGGCGCCCGCGGCCGCCGCGCAGGCGGCCGAGGACCCCGCGCAGGCGCCGCTCGGACACGCGCTCGCGCAGCTGCACGGCATCTACATCCTGGCGCAGGCCGCCGGCGGCCTGGTGCTGGTCGACATGCACGCGGCGCACGAACGCGTGATGTACGAGCGCATGAAGTCGCTCCTGGCCGGCAACACGGCGAGCCAGGCGCTGCTCGTGCCGCGGATCCTCGACGTGACGGCCGCGCAGGGAGATGCGGCCGAACGGCACGGCGAGGAATTCGCGGCGCTGGGCTTCGAGGTGGAACGCCTCGCGCCCCAGAGGGTGGCGCTGCGGGCGGTGCCGGTCCTCTTGCTCGACGACGATCCCGCGGGCGTGGTGGGCGACGTGCTCTCGGATCTCGCCGAGGCCGGCCACTCGCGGCGCGTCGAGGAGTCGATCAATCATCGGCTCGCCACGATGGCCTGCCACGCGGCCGTGCGGGCGCGGCGCCAGCTCTCCCTCGCCGAGATGGACGCCCTGCTGCGGGAGATGGAGCGCACCGACCGCGCCGATCAGTGCAACCACGGGCGGCCGACCTGGGTGCGCGTCTCGCTCGCGGATCTCGATCGGCTGTTCCTGCGCGGCCGTTGAGGCGGGCGGGCACGGTGCCGCGCCGGGCGGTGTTGCTGATGGGGCCGACCGCGTCGGGCAAGTCCGAGCTCGCCCTGACGCTCGCCGATCGGTTCGATCTGGAGATCGTCAGCGTCGATTCGGCGCAGGTATACCGGGGCATGGACATCGGCACGGCCAAGCCCGACCGCGCCACCCGTGCGCGGGTGGCGCACCATCTGATCGACATTCGCGACCCGCGGGAGCCTTACTCGGCCGGGGAATTCGTGCGCGACGCCCTGGCGGCGATGCAGGACATCTGGGGGCGGGGCCGGCAGCCGCTGCTGGTCGGGGGCACCATGCTGTACTTTCACGCCCTGACCGCCGGCATCGCGGATCTGCCGGCGGCGGACGCGCCGCTGCGCGCGCGCATCGAGGCCGAGGCGGCCGAGCGCGGCTGGGCGGCGCTGCACGCCGAGCTTGCGCGGGTGGATCCGCCGGCCGGCGCACGCATCCACGTCAACGACCCGCAGCGCATCCAGCGGGCCTTGGAGGTCTACCGGCTCACCGGCGAGACCATCACCCGGCTGCAGCAGCGCGTCGAGCCCGCCGTGGCGCGGCTCGCGGTCACCGAACTCGCGCTGGCGCCGGCGGACCGGGGCGCCCTGCACGCGCGCATCGGCGCGCGTTTCGAGGCCATGCTCGCGGCCGGGTTCGCCGAGGAAGTGCGCGCGCTGCAGGCCCGCGGCGATCTGAGCGCGGAACATCCGTCGATGCGCGCGGTCGGATATCGGCAAATGTGGCGCTACGCCGCCGGCCAGTGCCCCTTGGCCGAGGCGACGGAGCGCGCGGTTGTCGCAACGCGACAATTGGCGAAACGGCAGCTGACCTGGCTGCGGCGGCGCACCGCGGCGGTCTGGCTCGAGTCGCTCGATCCGAACCTGCCGAAGGCCGCCGCGGCGGTGCTGAAGGACCAGGGATTCCCAGAGCGGTCAACGACTTAGCTCAGGCATACGGCTCTGTGCTACATTGGGCACGCAGGTGGTGCGTGCCGCAAGGAAGGGGGCACGGCATTGGATACGACACAAAAATAAGGAGCTAGTCATGGCCCGTGGTCAGTCTCTGCAGGATCCATTCTTGAATGCCCTGCGCAAAGAGCGCGTGCCCGTTTCGATTTACCTGGTCAACGGCATCAAGTTGCAGGGCCAGATCGACTCGTTCGATCAGTTCGTGGTTCTTCTCAGGAACAGCGTCAGTCAGATGGTCTACAAGCACGCCATTTCCACCGTGGTGCCGGCGCGCAACGTGCGCCTGCCGACGGGCGAGGACGGCGAGGTGACCGAGCCGGCGATCGTCGAGTGACGGGGAGTCAATCTGCAGCTGTTTGAGCGCCCCCGCGCCGGCGAGCGCGCCCTGCTGGTCGGCGTCGGCATCGGCCATCCGGTCGATCCCAACGACATGGCGGAGTTCCAGGCGCTGGCGGCCTCGGCCGGCACGCATGAGGCGGGGGTCGTGCTCGCCACGCGCGCCCGTCCCGACCCGAAATACTTCGTCGGCTCCGGCAAGGCGGAGGAGATCAAGGCGTGCGCCGAGGCGCAGGGCGCCGAGGTCATCCTGGTCGACCAGACGCTCACGCCGAGCCAGGAGCGCAACCTCGAGCAGCTGACCCAGCGGCGCGTGCTCGACCGCAATGGGCTGATCCTCGACATCTTCGCGCAGCGCGCGCGCAGCTTCGAGGGCAAGCTGCAGGTGGAGCTCGCTCAGCTGCAGCACCTCTCGACCCGGCTGGTGCGCGGCTGGACCCACCTCGAGCGGCAGAAGGGCGGCATCGGCCTGCGCGGCCCCGGCGAAACGCAGCTCGAGACCGACCGGCGCCTGGTCGCCAAGCGCATCCGCACGCTGCGCGGCCGCCTCGACAAGCTCGCCCTGCAGCGCGACACCAGCCGGCACGTGCGGCGCGAAGTGCCGGTGCCGACCATCGCGCTGGTCGGGTACACCAATGCCGGCAAGTCGACGCTATTCAACGCCTTGACGGGCTCGGCGACCTACGTCGCCGACCAGCTGTTCGCGACGCTCGATCCGACGGTGCGGCGCGTGAAGCTCGAGGGCGTCGGCGACGTGGTGCTGGCCGACACAGTCGGCTTCGTGCGCGCCCTGCCGCACGAGCTGGTGGCGGCCTTCCGCTCGACCCTGCAGGAGGCGCGCGAGGCGGACCTGCTGCTGCACGTGGTCGATGCGCACGACCCGCTGCGCGACGAGCGCATCCTGCAGGTGCGCGAGGTGCTCAAGCAGATCGGCGCGGCCGACATGCGCGAGCTCACGGTGTACAACAAGGTCGATCTGGTCGGCGAGGCGCCGCGGGTGGTCGCGGGCCCCGACGGCGCCGCGAGCCAGGCATGGGTCTCGGCGGCCACCGGCGCGGGTCTCGACCTGCTGCGCGAGGCGATGTCGCGCGCGGTGCGGCCGGCCCAGGTGCGCCGCGTGCTGCACGTCGAGCTGGCGGCGGGCGCGGTGCGCTCGGAGCTGTATCGGCGCAACGCCGTACGCGCCGAGCGGCAGTGCGACGACGGCAGCTGGGACATCGAGGTGGAGATGCAGCCGCACGAACTCGCGAAGTTCCTGGGCGCCGCGGGCGTCGGCGCAAGGCGCGTGGCCTGATGCGACTTGTGGACGGCGGGTCGGCTGCTAAAATGCGCCGCTCTTCATCAACGCGCGGGGACCCCAGGGTTCCCGGCCGACTTTAGGCAGTAGGCATGGCTTGGAACGACCCCGGCGGCGAGAAGCGCAATCCCTGGAATCGCCCGCAGCAGCCGCAGAACGACCTCGAGGACGTGCTGCGCAACCTGCAGCGCAAGCTGTCGGCGCTGTTCGGGCGCGGCGCGGGCGGCGGGTCGGCGAGCGTCGGCTTCGGGCTGGGCGGCGTGCTCGTGGTGCTCGGCGCCGTGTGGCTCGGCAGCGGCATGTACCGGGTCGACGCGCAGGAGCGCGCCGTCATCCTGCGGTTCGGCAAGTACATCGAAACCACCGGGCCGGGCTACAACTGGCACCTGCCCTGGCCGATCGAGCAGAAGCGCATCGTCAACGTCTCGCGCCAGTACAGCGTGACGGACGACGCGAGCATGCTCACCGCGGACACGAACCTGGTCGAGGTGAAGTCGGCGGTGCAGTACACCCAGCCCGATCCGCTCAAGTACCTCTTCAAGGTCAAGAACGTCGAGGAGACGCTCACGCAGGTGAGCGAGAGCGCGATGCGCGAGGCGGTCGGCCAGGCCTCGCTCGACAAGGCGCTCGCCTTCGACCCCTCGATCACCGACCACGCCCGGGCCCTCCTGCAACGGACCTTGGACAACTACGACATGGGCATCCGCATCCTGTCGGTCAATCTCACCGACGTGAACGTGCCGGAGGCGGTGCAGGACGCGCAGCGCGACGCCATCAAGGCCGACAAGGACCGG
>JAJXZV010000230.1 GCA_021779875.1 Pseudomonadota bacterium | reverse complement strand
GGTTACCGATCTGTCCTGCGCGATGGTGCGCACGCACTGGATCTCAGGGGCGTTGTGGATGGTTGTGGCCAGAGCATTTGGTATGACCAAGATCGTGTGGAACCCTTGACTGAGGGGGGCCTCCTGGTGCGCGCCGAGTTGTCCGGCCAGCACAGCTTCGGCGAACTGCCCCGCAAAGCCGTGCTCGACGTGGACGGCGTTCAGGTGCCCGGCCGCGTCCTCGGGCCGCTGCGGCAGACCGGCGAGTCGCAGGGCGCCGCCCTGCTGGTCTCGGTCGAGAATCCGCCGGCGGGACTCGGTCCGGGCGCGATCCTGCCGGTGGCCCTGCTCACCTCGGAGCGCGCCGGCCTGGTGCTGCCCCGCACGGCGCTCCTGTTCGACGAGCAGGGAACCTACGTCTACAAGCAGCTGCGCCCGCGAGCCGGCGATCGGCAGATGCGTTACGCGCCGGTGAAGATCGAACTCGTGGTGCCGTACGGCGAGGGCTGGCTGGTCGATGGCGTCGACGACGACGACGACATCGTGGTCCGGGGCGCCGGCGTCCTGTGGTCGCTGCAAGGAGTCGGCAATCGCACAGCCGACGATGACGACTAGGGCGTCATCGCATGTTGGCCGCCATCGTTCGGGCGTCGCTCGCCAATCCGCGCATACTCACCGCGCTGTCCTGCCTGATCGCGATCCTGGGCGCCGCCGCCCTGCGCGAGGCGCGCTTCGACGTGTTCCCCGATTTCGCGCCGCCGCACGTGCTGGTGCAGATCGAGGCGCCGGGGCTCGATGCCACCCAGGTCGAGGCGATGGTGACCCGCCCGCTCGAGGGACTGCTGGCCGGCACGGAGAACGTCAAGACGGTGCGCTCGACCTCGAGCCAGGGACTGTCGGCGATCCAGGTGGTGTTCAACCGCGGCGGCGATCCCTATCGACAGCGCCAGGTGGTCACCGAGCGGCTCGCCGAGGCGGCGAGCCTGCTGCCGGACGGCGTTGGCCCGCCGTTGCTGTCGCCGCTCAGCTCGTCGATGGAATACCTGGTTCACTTCGGGTTCACCAGCGACCGGCTCTCGCCGATCGAGCTGCGGGATCTGGTGCAGTGGATCGTGAAGCCGCAGATCCTCTCGGTGCCCGGCGTCGCCCAGGCGCAGATCTTCGGCGGTGAGGTGCGCGAAAGGCAGGTCGAGATCGATCCGGTCAAGCTCGCCGCCGCCGATCTGACGCTCGAGGACGTGCTCGCCGCCGCGCGGCGCGCGACCGCCTCGATCGGCGGCGGCTACGTCGAGACGCCCACCCAGCGCATCGTGATCCAGGCCCAGGCGCCGGGCGTCGCGCCGGGCGCTCTCGCGGCGGCCGTGGTCACCACGCGCGCCGGCCTGCCCGTGCACCTCGGCGACGTCGCGACCATTCGTGACGGCGCCGAACCGCGCTTCGGAGATGCGCTCATCGAGGGGCGGCCGGGCATCCTGATCGAGACCTCCACCCAGTTCGGCGCCAATACGCTCGAGGTCACCCGCGCGCTCGAGCAGCGGCTCGATGCGCTGGCGCCGGCGCTCGCGCGCCAGGGCGTGATCTACCACCCGGCGCTGCTCCGGCCCGCGAGCTTCATCGAGAGCGCCATCGAGAAGCTGCGCAATTCACTGCTCATCGGCGCGGTGCTGGTCGTCGGCCTGCTGCTCGTGAGCCTGCGCGACTGGCGCGGCGCCCTGGTCTCCTTCAGCGCCATTCCGCTCACGCTGCTCACCACGGTCTGGATCCTCGACGTGCTGGGCCTGAGCCTCAACACCATGACGCTCGGCGGACTGGTGGTGGCGCTCGGCGTGGTCGTCGACGACGCGGTGATCGACGTGGAGAACATCCTCAGGCGGCGGCGCAACGCCGCGCTGGAGGTCGACGTGCGCGAATTGCTCTTGAACGCCTCGCTCGAGGTGCGCCGTCCGGTGTTCTACGCGACCGCCGCGGTGGCGGTGGCGTTCCTGCCCATCCTGATGATGTCGGGCCTGCAGGGGTCGTTCTTCAGGCCGCTGTCGATCTCCTTCCTGGTCGCAGTCGGCCTGTCGCTGCTCGTGGCGATGAGCGCGACGCCCGCGCTCTGCGCGATCGGCATGGCGCGCCACCGGCCGCGCGACGAAGCCGGCTTCCTGCGGCGGCTGAAAAGCGGACAGAGCCGGGCGGTCCGGTGGCTCGCCGGACGCCCGCGCGCGCTCGCCGGGATTTTGATGGTGAGCGGCATCGCCGGGGTGGTGCTGCTGCCGCTGCTCGGTGCACGGCTCCTGCCGGACTTCCGGGAGAACTACCTGATCGCGCACGCCTCGCTGCGCGCCGGCGTCTCGCTCCAGGAAACGACGCGCATCGGCGAGCAGATCAGCCGCGGCCTGATGGCGATTCCCGGCGTCCGCAGCGTGGCCGAGCAGATCGGACGGGCGGAGAACGGCCAGGACCCCGATGCGCCCAACAAGAGCGAGTTCGAGGTGCAGATCGACCCGAGCAAAGGGCACAATGCCGGCGAGATCGACGCCGCGATACGCGACGTCTTCGCCGACTATCCCAACCAGCTCGTCGAGATCTACTCGGTGCTCGCGGAACGCATCGGCGAGACGTTGTCGGGTGAATCGGCGCCCTTCACCATCAGCGTGATCGGCTCGGATCTCGACGTCGACGACCGCGTCGGCGCGCGGATCGTCGACGTGCTTCAGCACCTGCCCGACAGCGGCAACGTGCGCCTGATCGTGCCGCCGCGCGAGGCCGAATTGCGCATCGAGCTGCTGCCGGACCGGCTGGCCGCGTACGGGCTGCAGCCGTCCGACGCGCTGCAGATGGTCAACGCCGCGTTTCACGGCAGCATCGCCTCGCAGCTCAATCAAGCCGACCGCTCGGTGCCGGTGGTGCTGCGCGTCGCCGGCGTCGGCGCCGATCCGCAGTCGGTCGGTGCACTGCTGCTGCGCGGGCGCGACGGCGCCCTCACGCCGCTCGCGAGGGTCGCCAAGGTCGAGACCGTGCTGGCGCGCAGCCTGGTCGACCACCAGGACGGGCTTCGCCGGCAGATCGTGGTCGCGACGCCGCGCGGATCGGACCAGGCGGGCTATGCGCGGGCGGCGCGCCGGGCGATCGGCGCGAAGGTGGATCTGCCGCCCGGCGTGTACCTGCAGTACGGCGGCGCGGCCGAAACGCAGTCGGCGGCGGCCCGCGAATTGCTGCTGCATTCGGCCGCCGCGTTCGTGCTGATCGTGCTGCTCATGGCGATCGCGTTCGGCTCGTCCCGGCACGTCGTGCTGGTCCTGGTCGCCCTGCCGAGCACGCTGATCGGCGGCGTGGCGGCGGTGGCGCTGACCGGCGGCACGCTCACGCTCGGCTCCATGGTGGGCTTCGTCGCGTTGTTCGGCATGGCCGCGCGCAACACCATTCTGCTGGTTTCGCACTTCGACCACCTGGTGGAGAACGAAGGCCAGGCCTGGAGCCTCGAGACGGCGCTGCGTGGAGCCGAGGAGCGGCTGACGCCGGTGCTGCTCACCTCGCTCCTGACCGGCCTGGCGCTGCTGCCGGTCGCGCTGCAGCTTCATCAGCCGGGGCACGAGATCGAGGGGCCGATGGCGGTGGTGATCCTGGGCGGCCTGGTCTCGTCCACGCTGGTTAGCCTGTTGCTGATCCCGCCCATGGCGGCGCGCTGGCTGCAGCCGCGGCTTGACTTGGGACCCCGGGAGCGTGTGGGATAGGCGCTCCCGGCGGCCAGCATCTCGGGCCGGCGACCGGCAGGCGTCGCGGGTCCGGGGTCGGCACGGGGGAGTTGCTCGAGCCTTCCTTCAATCACTTCACTTCACGAGAATCAATCACAATGAAGACCATCACAGCATTCATGCTCGGTTTGTTCACGCTGGCTTCCGGCGCGAGCCTCGCGGCGGCGCCGCGGCTGCACACCATCAGGACGGTCACCATCGATGCGCCGGCCTCGAAGGTATGGGACGCGGTGAAGAACTTCGACGGCTTGAATACCTGGCACCCGGCGGTCGCGAAGGACGAGATCGTCGCCGGCGCGAACAACAAGCCCGGCGCGGTGCGGTTGCTGACGCTCAAGGACGGCGGCACCATCAAGGAGAAGCTGCTGGCCTTCGATTCCAAGGGGCGCAGTTTCCATTACTCGATTCTCGAGGGCGTGCTGCCGGTTTCCGACTACAGCTCGACCCTGGTGGTCAAGTCCAAGGGCAAGGGCCGCTCCACGGTCTCCTGGTCCGGCAGCTTCAAGCGCAAGAACACCGGCGCTCACCCCGCCGACAACGAAAACGACAAGACCGCGCTCGACACCGTCAACGGCGTCTACCAGTCCGGTCTCGACAACCTGAAGAAGATGCTCGAAGCGAAATGATCGATGCCGCGGCGGACCCGTCGGGTCCGCCGCGGCGGCCTCAACGCCCGGCGGCCGCGCGCAGCGCCGCGATCGACACGCTCGGGCTCAAGGCCTCGACGTCGGTGAGGCAGTGCAGGATGGCCGCCTTGCCCGAGGCCCGGGCCCGCTCGAACGCCGGCACGAAATCCGCCGTCCGTTCGACTCGCTCGCCGTGCCCGCCGAACGCGCGCGCATAGGCCGCGAAGTCCGGATTGCGCAGCCCGGTGCCGATCACCCGGCCGGGATAGTGGCGCTCCTGATGCATGCGAATCGTCCCGTAGGCGCCGTTGTCCACGACCACCACGATGAGCGGCAGTTCGTACTGCACCGCGGTCGCGAATTCCTGGCCGTTCATGAGGAAGCAGCCGTCGCCGGCGAAGGCGATGGTCAGGCGCGTCGGGTCGAGCCGCAGCGCGCCGACCGCCGCCGGAACGCCGTAGCCCATCGAGCCGCTGGTCGGGGCGACCAGCCGGCCGGTTTCGCGGAACTGGAAGAACCGATTGATCCAGGCGGCATAGTTGCCCGCGCCGGTGGTGATGGTCACCGCGGCCGGCAGCCGCGCACGCAGCGCGATGAGCGCCTCGCCGAGATTGAACGGACTGGGCACCTCGGTCGGCACGTCGCACCAGGCGAGATAGCGGCGGCGCAGGAGCGCGAGATGGTCGCCGCGCGCCGGCACGCGCGGCCGGGATCGTTCCGCCGCCCGCAGGAAGGCGGCCGGCGACGCGTGCAGCGCCAGGTCCGCCTGATACACCCGGCCCAGTTCCTCCGCGCCCGGATGCACGTGCACCAGGCGCTGCCGCGGCCGGGGCACGTCGAGCAGCGTGTACCCCTGGCTCGCGGCCTCCGAGAAGCGGGTGCCGAGGAGCAGCAGCAGATCGCTGTCCCGGATGGCCTCGAGCAGCCGCGGATTGGCGCCGATACCGACGTCGCCCACGTAATTCGGATGGCTGCCCGGCAGGATGGACTGGCGCCGAAAGGTGACACAGACCGGCAATTCGCGTCGCCGGCAGAACTCACCCAGGAGCGAGGCGCTGTCCACGGGCCAGCGGCTGCCGCCGGCGATCACCAGCGGCCGCTCGGACTGCGCCAGCAAATCCTCCAGCGCCTCGAGATCGCCGCTCGGCGGCGCGCTGTCCGGGATGCGCACCGGCGGCGCGTCGGCGCACACCGCCGTCGAGGTCAGCACGTCCTCCGGGAAGGCGAGCACCACGGGCCCGGGGCGCCCGCCTGCGGCGACGTGAAAGGCTCGCGCCAGCATCTCCGGGATGCGCGCCGCATCGTCGACCTCCGCGACCCACTTCGCCATGGTGCCGAACACGGCCCGGTAATCGAGCTCCTGGAAGGCTTCGCGGCCGCGCATGTCGCGTCCCACCTGCCCCACCAGCAACACCATCGGGGTGGAGTCCTGCGACGCGATGTGCACCCCGGGGCTCGCGTTGGTGGCGCCCGGGCCGCGGGTCACGAAGCACACGCCCGGCCTGCCGGTGAGCTTGCCGTGGGCTTCGGCCATCATGGCCGCCCCGCCCTCCTGGCGGCAGACCGTGAGTTCGATGGGCGCATCGTGCAGCGCGTCGAGCGCAGCCAGGAAGCTCTCGCCGGGCACGCAGAAGAGGTGCGTGACGCCCTGTGCGACCAGCTGATCGACGAGAATGCGCCCGCCGCTGCGCTCCGCCGCCGGCGCGGCCTGCGCGGACCCGGCGCTCGTCGACCCGTCCGTCGCCCGACTCGATAGCCTTTGTTCGCCGCCCACGCTTCCCCCGTTCATTCGATGACCGATCGCGCGGGCATGATACCAGCCGCCGATGCCGCGGGTCGGGGCACCCGCCCTACGTAGTAGCTCGCATCGACTCGTGCCGCGCCGGCTTCCAGGATGACGGGCGCACGGTCACCCGCTACGCGGACCTCCGCAAGGCGTTCGCATGCAGCGCGAGAACTGGGAACGGATGGGACCCGCGGCGTGGCGCCTGCGGCACGGCAAGGACATGCGGGTGCCCGCCATCCTGTACGCCGACGAGACCCTGCTCGCGGCCATGGATGATCGGGTGGGCGAACAGCTCGCCAACGTCACCCGGCTGCCGGGCATCGTCGGCGCCGCGCACGCCATGCCCGATGCGCATTGGGGCTATGGTTTTCCGATCGGCGGTGTGGCCGCCTTCGATCCAGACGCGGGCGGCGTCGTCTCCGCCGGCGGCGTGGGCTTCGACATCTCCTGCGGCGTGCGCACCCTGCTCACCGGCATCTCGCTCGCGCAATTCGCGCCGCTGCGGCACGCGTTCGCCGATGATCTGGCGCGGCGGGTGCCCGCGGGCATGGGTCGCACCGGCCATGTGCGCCTCAACGACTCGCAGCTGGCCGACGTCATGACCGGCGGCGCGCACTGGGCCGTCCTGCAGGGCTACGGAGAGGCGGCCGACCTGGCGCGCATCGAGGACGGCGGCCAGGTGCCGCACGCCAAGCCGGGCGACGTGTCGGCGCGCGCGTTCGCGCGCATGCGCGAAGAAGTGGGCACGCTCGGCTCGGGAAATCATTACCTGGAAATCCAGGCGGTCACGCGGATCGACGACCCGGCGGCCGCGGGCACGCTCGGCCTCGTCCGCGGCGAGCTCGTGGTGACCATTCACTGCGGTTCGCGCGGGCTCGGCCACCAGATAGGCACCGACTATCTGCACGAGATGGTGCTGGCCGCGCCGGCGTTCGGCATCCGTCTGCCCGATCGGGAGCTCGCCTGCGCGCCGATCCAGTCCGATCTCGGCAGGCGCTACCTCGGCGCCATGAGGGCCGCCATCAATTGCGCGCTCGCGAATCGGCAGGTCATCACCCATTGGGTGCGCGAATCCTTCGCGGCGCTGTTGCCGGCCGCCCGGCCGCGGCTGCTGTACGACGTCTCGCACAACACCTGCAAGGAGGAAACTCACCTCGTCGACGGCCGGCCGCGCCGGCTGTTCGTGCATCGCAAGGGCGCGACCCGCGCGCTTGGGCCCGGCGACCCCGCCCTGCCCGACTCGCTGCGTGCAATCGGCCAGCCGGTGCTGGTCGGCGGCTCGATGGGCACCGGTTCGTTCATCCTGATCGGCGCTCCCGGCGCGTCGAATCCGGCCTTCGGGTCGGCCTGTCATGGCGCGGGGCGCAGCCTGTCGCGCACCGCGGCATCGCGGCGCTGGAGCGGCAGGCAGGTCGTCGCGGATCTCGCGGAGCGCGGCATCCTGGTGCGCAGTGCCTCGATGCGCGGCGTCGCCGAGGAGGCGCCGGATGCCTACAAGAGCGTCGATCGCGTGGTCGAGGTGGCCGAGGCGGCCGGCTTGGCGCGCAAGGTCGCGCGGCTCGAGCCGCTGGTCTGCATCAAGGGCTGACCGGCGGGCGCGGCATCGAGGATCCCGCCGGCGGCGGCTGCGCCGCCTCCCGCCGAACTAGGTCTTGACACGGACTTGCCTGGGTAGATGCCACGACCGGCCTAGGTACAGCGGCCGATTATCCGCGCCGCGAAATCAGCGGATCCTTCGTGGCAGTTTCACCACGAATGGACCATTGAGGAGACTCGCAATGCTTCTAAGAACCGATCGATTGATTCCCGTGATCCTCGGGGTCGCCCTGGCCGCCGCGGGCACGACCGGTGCGCTCGCGCAGAGCGCGCAGGGCGCACCCGGCGGCGGCGGCCAGAGCAGCCAGACACGCTCCGGCGACCAGACCCGACAGCAGGATCGCGACCGTCTCATGGACCGAACCACGGACCGGACCATGGATCGCACCCAGGACCGCGACATGACCCGGGATCGCACCCAGGATCGCCTGCACGATCGCACGCACGATCAGTTGCGCACGCGCGACCGGATCTACGGCAACAACCTGATGACCGCCGAGGAACGCACGGCGTACCAGGAGAAGCTGCGCAACACGGCGAACGCGCAGGAGCGCATCCAGTACCGGCTCGAACACCAGCAGCAGATGCAGACGCGCGCCCGCGAGCGCGGCGCGAAACTGCCGAAGGCGCTCACGCGCGCGCAGATCACGACGCAGGAACGGGCCCGTCAACAGGAGCGCGAGCAGACGCAACAGCGTGAGCAGGCCTCGAAGGCCGCTCCGCCGACCCCGTAGAGCGGCGCATCGTGAACTCACCGA
Organism: Pseudomonadota bacterium; assembly: GCA_021779875.1. Lineage (GTDB taxonomy): Bacteria > Pseudomonadota > Gammaproteobacteria > Steroidobacterales > Steroidobacteraceae > Bog-1198. The sequence goes on along the minus strand of JAJXZV010000230.1, from coordinate 8,826 downwards.
CTCACGCTTCGACTCACGACGGATCGCGCACGCGCCGGGCAGGGATGCCCGGCGCGTGCGCACTGCTGGCCGCCACGCTCGCCGCGCACGCGGCGCTCGCCGACTCCTCCTTCCGCGCCGCCGTGGGCTACGACTACTCGAGCGGCAGCTACGGCGGCTCGCAGACGATCGACGAGACCTACGTGCCGCTGACCGGCGCCTACCGCGTCGATCAGTTCGAGGTGCGCGTCACGGTCCCCTACGTCAGCGTGTCGGGACCGGCGACCATCGTCGATGCCACGGGCGAGTTCGCGCCCGGACCGGGCGGCACCCACTCCGGCCTCGGCGACGTGATCGCCGCCGCCACGGTGTACGACGTGCTGCACTCCGACGAGGCGCGCTTCTACGTGGACATGTCCGCGCGCATCAAATTCGGCACGGCCGACGCCGCGCAGGGCCTGGGAACGGGCGAGAACGATTACGCGGCGCAGATCGACGCCCTCAAGGAGTTCGACCGGTTCGGGCTGTTCGCGACCGCCGGCTACATCGTGCGCGGCAGCCCCACGCTGCTGCGCCTGCGCAACGTCGCCTACGGCGGCGTCGGCGCGGACATGCTGTTCACCGACGGCGTGCGGGCCGGGGTGAGTTTCGACTATCGGCCCTCGGCGATCCCCGGCGACGACCCGATCGAACAGGCGTCGATCTTCCTGATCTTGAGCGGACCGCACCACATGACGATCCGGCCGTACCTCGCGGCCGGATTCACCAACAGCACGCCGTCCTGGGGCGCCGGCGTGTCGATCGGCTGGAAGAGCGCCCCGCGCGACTGGATCGAGCCCAGAGAGCCTTAAGAAGAGCATAACGGAATCAAAGCGGAGACCACCATGAACCTTACCACCAGCGCGACGCGCCTCAAGGCCCTCGCGCTCCTCGCTGCCCTGACGTGCGCCGGCGCGCTGCCGGCCCACGCGGCCACTTTCACCGTGAACAGTACCGCCGATACGGTCGATGCCCATCCGGGCGACGGCATCTGCGCCGACGCCGCCGGACAATGCACGCTGCGGGCGGCCATCATGGAGTCGAACGCCCTCGCGGGCGTCGATACCATCGACTTGAGCGGCATCAACGATCCGAACAATCCCATCATCCTGACCATCAAGGGTGCGGACGAGACCTACGCCGCGTCCACCGCCTCCGGCTACGTCGCGGTCGCGACCCACGACGCCTCGATCGGCGACCTGAACATCACCGACTCGACCAACATCGTCGGCGCCGGTTCTGGCAAGACCGTGATCGAGTGGTCGACCGCGGACCAGGGCGCGGGCGCCGCGGATCGGGTGTTCCACATCGAAGCGGTGAGCACGAACATCAGCGTCTCGATCAGCGGCCTGACGGTGCTGAACGGCTATACCCCGCCGCCGGTGAACATCGAAACCACCGCCGACGGGAAGATCTGGCAGTTCAAGCGCCATGGCGGCGGCATCGCCATCGGCACCTCGGCGGCCACCAACCTGCTCGACCCGACCATCACCCACGGCAGCGGCAGCGGTGGCGGCGGCATGGGCGGCGGCGGCGGCCACGGCGGCGAGGAGACCGCGGTGGCCATCGACTCGGTCACGCTGACCGACGTGCACGTCATCGACTGCATCAGCGGCGCGGACGGCGGCGGCATCTACAACGCGGCGCCGCTCACGCTGACCGGCTCCGTGGTCAGCGGCAACACGGCCGCCGCGAACGGCGGCGGCATCTACGGGTCCGCCGGGATGACCATCACGTCGACCACCATCGGCACCATGGTCACGAATGCGGCGTTCTCGAAGCCGAATCACGCCGAGAACGGCGGCGGCATCTTCGACACCGGCCTGCACACCACCGACATCCGCGCGAGCGCGCTGGTCGGCAACACCGCGATCGGCGGCGGCGCGATCTCGGGCCGCTCGACCACCATCGACAATCTCACCAACACCACCGTGAGCGGCAACGTGGCGCAGGACACGGGCGGCGCGATCTCGACCAATGGCCGGGTCAATCTCGTCAACGTGACGCTGGACGGCAATAAGATCTCGCCGACCAGCACGACCGAGGCGCCGAGCGGCGCCGGCCTGAGTTCCTTCGGGTCGGGTCAGTTCACCTACGTCAACACGATCATCGCCAACAACGTGGTGACCGGCACCACCAATGTCCTGTCGAACTGCGGCAGCGCCGGCAGCGGCTCCGCGAGCAACTTCCTGACCTCGCTCGGCCACAACCTGGAGGACGCGGACAGCTGCAATCTCACCGCCGCGGGCGATTTGAAGAACACGAACCCGCAGGTGCAGGCGCTCGGCAACAACGGCGGCCCGACCGAGACCATGGCGCTGCCCGCGAACAGCCCGGCGATCGACGCCGGCGACAACAGCAGATGTCCGAACAACGACCAGCGCGGCGACATCCGCCCGGCGGACGGCAATCTCGACGGGAATTTCGTGTGCGACATCGGCGCGTTCGAGCTGTTCGTGCACACGGCCGACGTGCACATCGAGAACATGACGGCGCCGGACCAGAGTTTCACGGGTGACTCGATCACCGTCACCATCGTGGCGCACAACGATCCGTCGGCGACCACCTCGGCGAGCGGCGTGCTCATCTATACCAACGCGCTGCCGGCCGGGTACACGCTGACCAGCGCCTCGGTGACCACCACCGCGGGCACCAGCCCCTGCACGGTCTCGGCGGGCGTGGTGACCTGCACCGTGGGCACCATGGCGGTCGGCGACCTGGCGACGGCGACGCTGGTCGGTTCCACCACCTCACCGGGAACGCTGACCATCGTCGGCAACGTGTCCTCCACGGCGCCGATCGACCCGATTCTCGCCAACAATACGGCGACGGTGCACGTTCAGGTCACCGGCAACGCGGACATGGGCATCACGGCGAGCGGCAGCGCGACCCCGGTGAACTCCGGGACCAACACGGACATCGCGTTCACGGTCACCAATCACGGCCCGGATACGGCCAATGGTGCCCAGGCGGCCGCCTTCCTGCCGCCGGGGCTGGTGTATCAGTCGATCGCGATCAGTCAGGGCACGTGCACGTACTCGAGCATCGACGGCTCGGTGGACTGCGCCATCGGCACGATGGCGAGCGGCGCCGCCGTGACCGGCACCCTGACGGTCTCCGGGGCGGTGGACGGACCGGTCTCGGCCCTGTTCGGCACCAGCGCGCAGGAGCGCGATCAGCAGCCCGACAACGACACCGCCTCGGTGTCCCTGACGATCACCGGGCTTGCGGACCTGCAGCTGCAGCTCGGCACCGGCGCCGGGATCTTCCGGGCCGGTGACGTCGCCTCCCTCACGGCGACGGTCACCAACGTCGCGGGCATCGGCACCACGAACGTGAAGATGACCATCACCCTGCCGAGCGGCATGACCTTCGTGAGTTCGGGCAGCGGCTCGACCTGCACGGCCGCGGGAGCCATCGTGACCTGCACGACCCCGGCGCTCGCCGCCGGCGCGCAGTACTCGGCGACCTTCTCGGTGCGGCTGGTCACGGCGGGCCGCATGAGCGTCACCGGCACGGTGAGTTCGGATCTGAAGGATCCCGTGCCCACCAACAACCAGGCGAGCCTGTCCGTGGCGGTCGGTGACTCCGGCGGCGGCGGATGCGCCTACGATCCGGGCCGGCCGTTCGATCCCACGCTCACCGCGCTGCTGGCGGCCGCGCTCGGCGGCCTGCTGATCCGGCCCGCACGGCGGACGGCCAAGGCCGCGAAGTAGCGTGCTCGGCGGTTCGGCCAACGGCGGCACGCCCCCCGGTCCCGGGGGGCGTGCCGTTTTCGCGCTCTCACCCGCCGGCGTGGCGGAAGGACTGATCGAGGGATTGGCGCTCCGGCACGCCGGCGCCTTCCGGCGCGATCCGTGGTGGTGGGCGCTCGCCCTGGTGGGATGCGTCGCGGCGATCGTGCCGTGGACGCTGCCCGGCATGGACCCGAATCGCTCGTCGCTCATCGGTCTGGACCAATGGCTGGGCGCGGTGCTCGTGCAGCCCCTTCTCGAGGAGTGGCTCTTCCGGGGCGCGCTTCAGGGAGCGCTGCGCCGGCGACCGGCGCAGCGCCGTCCGTTTCACGGGCTCACGGCCGCGAACCTCCTGACCTCCGCGGCCTTCGTCGCCCTGCATGGGCTCCATCACCCGCCGGCCTGGGCGCTCGCCACGTTCCTGCCATCGCTGGCGCTCGGCTGGCTCCGCGACCGGCACGACAGCGTGTGGCCCGGCGTGTTCCTGCACATGGCGTTCAATCTGGAATTCTTCGCGGGCGCTGCGCTATGGATTCGGTGACCGGAATGCGCGGCGCGAGCCAATAGTAGACCGGCGCGGGCGCTGAAGAGCTCTCGCGACGGTTGCCTTCCCGCGCTTCCCGGCCGCACTATGCCGCCGGATGAACGAGATCCCCTCATCTCCCCGGCGCCGCGAGCGCGGGCGCGCGCCCCGCTCCACGGGACCGTCCCTCGCGCCGCTGCCGCGGCTGGAGAATCCCTGGCCGCCCCTCGAGATCCTGAGCGCCGAACAGGTCGAGCGCATCCTCGACGCGGCCTTCCGCGTGCTCGAGGAAGCCGGCCTCGAGATCCGCCATCCCGCCGCGCGTGAGGTCTACGCCCGGGCCGGCGCGCTGGTGGACCCCGAGACGCAGATGGTGCGCCTCGGGCGCGACCTGGTCGAGGCGCAGCTCGCCCACGCACCGGAGCGTTTCGTCCTGCACGCGCGCAACCCCGCCCGGCACCTGCACGTGGGCGGCAAGGTCGTGAACTTCGGTCCGGTGAACGGCGCGCCGAACGTGAGCGATCTGGAGGGTGGACGCCGCTACGGCGACCTCGAGGCGTTTCGCAACATCCTGAAGGTATGCCACACGCTAGGCATCCTGCACTGGCAGGGCGGCATCGTCGTCGAGCCCGTGGACGTGCCCGTGCCGTTGCGCCACCTGGCGGCCTATCAGGCGCACATCGAATGCTCGGACATCGTCTGGGCCGCCCGGGGGGTCGGCGGCATCCAGGCGCAGGACGCCATCGCCATGTCGGCGATCGAGCACGGCTGCGCCATCGAGGAGCTGGCGGCGCGGCCGACGCTCATGACCGTGACCAACGTCAACTCGCCGCGGCGCGTGGACGAGGAGATCCTCGACAACATCATGGTCATGGCGCGACACGGGCAATGCGTCGTGATCACGCCCTTCACGCTGATGGGTGCCATGGCCCCGGTGACACTGGCCGGCGCCCTGGTGCAGCAGACGGCCGAGGCGCTGGCCATCGTGGCCCTGTGCCAGCTGCTGCGTCCGGGAGCACCCTGCGTCATGGGCGGATTCACCTCCAACGTCGACATGCGCACCGGCTCGCCGGCGTTCGGCACACCGGAATATGTCCACGCGGTGCTCGCCGGCGCGCAGATCGGCCGCCGCCTGAGGCTGCCGGTGCGCAGCAGCGCGGTGAACGCCTCGCCCGCGGTCGACGCCCAGTCCACCTACGAGACGGCCTTCTCACTGCAGGCGGCGATCCTCAGCCACAGCCACCTGATCAACCACGCCGCCGGCTGGCTCGAGGGCGGCCTGTCGGCGTCCCTCGAGAAGATCGTGGTCGACGCCGAATTGCTGCGCCATTGGGCCGAGATATTGAAGCCGGTCCGCTTCGACGACGACGATCTCGCGGTCGAGGCGATCAAGCAGGTCCCCGCGGGCGGGCATTTCTTCGGCGCGCCGCACACCCTCGCCCGCTACGAGTCCGCGTTCTATCGGCCGCTGCTGTCCGACTGGTCCGGCTTCGAGAGCTGGACCGAGGCCGGCTCGCGCAACGCCACCCAGCGCGCCACGGCGCTCTGGAAGAAGCTCCTGGCCGAATACTCCGCGCCGCCGCTCGACGCCGGGGTGCGGGACGCGATCGCCGACTACGTCGCGCGCCGGCGCGGCGCGACCGGCTGAGGAGCACCCCTCGCCGTGGGCCCGTGGATCATGAATGCGCGCATGTACGCGGTGACCCCCGAGATCGAGGCCGCGTGGCGCTCGCTGCTCGGCGAGATCACGCGCGCGGCCGACGTGCCGCTCGTGTACGTGCCCTATCCCGCCCCCGAACCCCTCGAACGGCTGTGGTCCCGGGAGGATCTCGGCGCGGTGTTCATGTGCGGCTATCCGATCGCCCTTCGGCTCGCGCCGGTCACTCCCATCGCCGCGCCGCGGCCGCGCGCCGGCTGGGCGCAGGGCCGGGCGGTCTATCGGACGGATCTGATCGTGCGCCGCGACGCTCCCTATCGACGTCTCGAGGACACCTTCGGCGCGCGCGCGGGATTCACCGTGGCGCACTCGCACTCCGGATTCAACGCCTGGCGTCATCATCTGCTCGGGTTCCGCACGGCCGGGCGGCCGGCGCTCTACGGCGAGATGGTCGGCGACCTGGTGACCGCGAGGCGGGTGCTCGACGGCGTCATCGCGGGGCGCATCGACGTGGGACCTCTCGATGCGTACTGGCACATGCTGTTCGCGCGCAGCGCCCCGGAAATCGCCGCCCAGGTGCGCATCCTCGACGCCACCCTGCCGGCGCCGATGCCGGCCCTGGTGGCCGCCGCCGGGGCGCCCGCGGGGATGGTGGCGCGCCTGCGGGCCGCCTTCCTCGACGCCTCGACGCACGCCGGGTTCGCCCGCTGGGGCGAGGTCCTGCAGATCGACGGCTTCGCGCCCGTCGAGCTCGCCACCTACGACGGGCTGCTCGAGTGGGACCGCGCCGCGACGGCGGCCGGCTACCCCCGGCCGGCCTGATCCGACATCCGGTCCGGTATCCGGCCCATCGGGTGCGGCAGCACGTCGTGCGCGCGCCACAGGAACCGGCGCGCCACCTCGAAGTACGTCGCATACACGAGCCCGCCGTTCTCGGCGATCAACCGGCCGCGCTCGGTGCGGTAGCGGGCCAGGTACCGATACCAGGGGATCATCGGCGCCTCGTGATGCAACGAGTGCAGGTTGTTGAACAGGAACAGCGGACCCAGGATCCACGAACGCTCGACCAGCGCGATGCGCTCGCGCACCCGCGGCGTCGCGCGATGCTCGGCGAAGGAGCGGATCAGCAGGATGCCGTTCGCCGGGACCACCATCGCCACCGCGTACAACCACAGCGGCATGCCGCAGACGAGGTCCAGCCAGAGGATCACCGGAACGCACCAGGCCAGATGCACGAGCCAGGCCCGCCGCCTGCCCGGCAGGCCATCGACCAGAGCCCGGACCTCCGCGGCGAGGAATGCGCCGATGCGCCAGAAGGCGCCCACCAGCACGCGCCCGGCGAGCGTCTGCTGCACCTTCAGCATCGCGCGCTCGAATCCGCCCGCCCTCGCCCAGGCATCCGGCGCCAGGTAGTACGACTCCGGATCGTCGTGCGGATCGGTGAGCCGCGCATCCTCGTGATGCGCCAGGTGGCTGTCGCGATAGCGATCGTAGGGAAGCCACAGCGACAGCGGGACCATGCCGAGCAGCCGGTTGAGGCCGGCGCGACGGGTCGGGTGCCCGTGGATGATCTCGTGCTGCAGGGAGCTGTGCAGGATCAGCAGCAGCGTGGTGCCGGCCGCGACCGCCGGCAGCGGCCAGCGACCGTAGGCGCGGGTGATCGCCAGCCAGGCGGCATACGTGGCGAGCAGCAGGATCAGCGTCGGCCACTCCACCGCCGCAATCCGCCCGCGTGGCGGATCGGCGTTGACGGGCTGTCCATCGGGGATCGCGGCGGCCATCGTTCGATCGATTGTAGCGAATGTCGGCGGCCGCGTCCGCCGGGCTCACGCCGTGCGGGCCGCCCGAACGCAGCGCCGCTCGACGGCCGACACGGCGTCGTGCAGCAGGATGGCCATCAGGGCGGTCGCGAGCCCCCCCTGCAGGATGAAGGCGGCGTTGTCGGACAGCAGCCCCGCGATGATCACCTCGCCCAGACCCTTGGCGCCGACCGTGGACCCGATGGTCGCCGTGCCCATGCCGACCACCAGCGACATGCGCACGCCCGCGAGGATCAGCGGCAGCGCCAGCGGCAGCTCGACCGACCTCAGCCGCTCGGCGTCGCTCATGCCCATGCCGCTCGCGGCCTCGAGCAGCGCGGCCGGGCAGCTCTCGAGGCCGGCGATGGTGTTCTCGAAGATCGGCAGCAGGCCGTAGGCGAACAGCGCCATCAGGGTCGGCTTCTCGCCGAAGCCGACCAGCGGAACCGCGACCGCGAGCACCGCGACCGGCGGAAAGGTCTGCCCCACGTTGACCAGCGTGCGCGACAGCGGCAGGAAATCCGCGCCGGCCGCGCGCGTCACCAGGATGCCGAGCACGACGGCGACCACGGTGCTGGCGGCGGCGGCGCAGCCCACGACCGCGAGATGGGCGAGCGCCAGTGCGAGCAGGTCGCCCTGATCGTAGATCGGCGGCGCCCCGTGGCGAGTCAGCGGCGCGAACAGCGGCGCGAACCGCTGCGGCCACAGCAGGAATGCCGCGAGCAGCGCGTAGGCCGCGACGCGCAGCGCGACGGCGCAGCGCGACCTCACCTCGCCCGACCGTGCGCGAGGATCGCCGCGAGCGTGAGGTGCCCGCACGGTCGGCCGCCGGCGTCCACGACCTCGGCCGAGTCCGCGCCGCTCCATACGAGATCCGACAGCACCTCGCGCAGCGACGCGTCCGCGCGCACGCGCGGGCCCGGCGCCGTGCCGGGCTGCGCGGCCGCGCCCGCCGTGGTCAGCGACAGTAGGCGCAGCGCCCGGTCCGCGATGCCGGTCATGCGTGCGACGAACGGATCGACGGGCCGCACGAGCAGCGCGGCCGGCTGGTCATATTGCAGCACCCGGCCGCGGCTCATGACGGCGATGCGATCG
>JAJXZV010000055.1 GCA_021779875.1 Pseudomonadota bacterium | reverse complement strand
CGTGAGATCGTGCTCGGCCTTCTTCAGGTTGTGGTAACAGCCGTTGCAGGGCGCCATCACCACGTCCATCTTCATCTGGTTGGCCGCGATGGACATCACCCGCGAGGAAAGGTAGGTCTGCACCTTCGGGTCGATGTTCTTGATCTCCATCGCCCCGCAGCAGTTCCAGTTGTCCACCTCCACGAGCTCGAGTCCGAGCGCCTTGCCGACCTGCTTGGTCGAACGGTTGTACGGATGGCCGCTTCCCTCGAGCGAACACCCGGGGTAATACGCGACGCGACGGTACTTCTCGGCCTTGTTCTCGGGCATCTTGGCGTTCCTTCAAGCGTGATGTGATCCGGCCGCCTCGCGTCGGGCGGCCTCGACGAGCTCGGGGAGTCCGAGAGCCCTGTGTTGCTCGGCGCGCTGCTCGGCGACGTATTCCTCGATCGCCGCCCGCGCCGCGCCCCAGTTGCGGGTGCGCGGCGCGATAAGGCGCGACATGCCCATGCGGGTCAGCAATCCGACCGGCAGGTGGCGCATCAGGCGGCGCACCAGTTCGATCAACCAGTCCTGGGCGAGCGGCTGGCCGACCCGCGCGAAGAACTGCTGGATGATCCGGCCCTCCTCGATCTTGCCGCGGCGGATGATCTGCTCGCTGAATACCTCGTCGAAGGCCATGGACGGCGACTTCGGCGTGTGTCCCTTCAATTCCAGCCAGTGGCCGATCGCCTTCATCACGCCCTCGGGATTGACGTCGCGCGGGCAGATGTTGGTGCACTTGTTGCACGACACGCACTGCCAGATGATGTCCTTGTCGCGCAACAGCTCCGCTTCCATGCCGAGGCGCACCAGGTAGATCCAGAAGCGGGGATTGAATTCCGGGTTGACCGCGTTCACGGTGCAGGCGTTGGTGCAGCTGCCGCACTGCCAGCACCGATGGATCAGCTCGCCGCCCGGCAGCGCCTCGATCTCGTCCTGCAGCGCCTCGTTGTAATCGGTCACGACGCGCGACTGGATGAACGTGCTCCAATGTCCGGAGACGTCCACGCCGTCGACCACGAGACTCTCGTGCGACTTGACGTTTTCGGGTCTGATCAGCGATTTTTCATGGATCGGCATGGCGTACTCAGTCGAGAAGTGGTGGGTCCGGACGCAGGTCCATCACGAAGGCCTCGCCGTCGATGGTCTTCAGCCGGGTACGGCCGTTGCCCGCCCGGACGCCGTCGAGTCCCAGCAGCCGGCGCGTGTACTGCAGCGGATCCTCTTCGGCGGAGAAGTCGGTGCGCAGGTAGCTGCCGCCCTGTTCGCAGATGTACTCGGCGTAGATCTGCGCGCACAGCAGATCCACGTAGTGCATCACGTCCCGAAAAAAGCCGTTCTGGGAGAGGAACTGGCTGAGCTCTTCGCGCAGCGCCAGAAAGGTCGCGTAGCCGTCGGGCACGTCGATGTGCGTGTGATCCACGTCCTCGGCGAACCAGATCTCGCGCACCACCCCGGTGTTCGTGGCGGCGTCCCAGACCCAGCGGTTCATCAACGGATAACGCTCGGGCGCGAGGTTGTGCAGCAGCTCCGCGCCGAGATCCCGGACCCAGCGCTCCTCGGCGCCCGCCCCGAGGCGCGCGCCGAACGCGGCCAGGCGCCGATCCGCGCTCGAGGTGTCGGCGAGGCCGCCGAGCAGGCACGCGATCTCCTCGCGCAGCACGTCGTAGCTCGGCCGCTCGAGCCAGCGGGCGATGCGCCGCCGGACAGTGGCCATGAAGGGGCACAGCGCCTTGAACGCCTCCGGCTCGATGGTCTCGGCGGCCGCCCCGTCGGGGCCGAAGGCGTCCTTGAACAGCACGGCCTTGAGCTTCAGCGCCTCGACGTAGCGCTCGATGCCGCCCTGGGCCTCGGCGTCGGCGACCAATCGGGCGAGGCTGCGCGTCAGGCGCGGGCCGCTCAGCTCGAGGCGCACGGGCGCCGGCGCCGCGGCCGGCGCCTCGCTTCGCGTCACCCAGCCGAGCATGCCGCGCATCGTCAGGCGCTGGCCTTGGCGGGAACGATCGACGCCAGCGCGCTCATCGCGGCGGCGTTGCCCTGGGAGATCGAGTCGTCGATGGTCTCCGGGCCGCAGGCGGCGCCGGCGACGAACACCCCCGGCCTCGAGGTCTCGGCCGTGTTGCCGTAGGCGTTGCCGCGCCCGAGATAGCCGTGCGGCTCGAGCGCGACGCCGAAGGTCTCGGCGATCGACTTGTTGTCGACGTTCGGATCCATGCCGATCGCGTGCACCACCAGGTCGAAGGGAATCGTGACCGGCCGCTTCACCAGCGTGTCCTCACCCTTCACGATCAGCTTGTGGCCGTCGGAGGTCACCTCCGCGATGCGCGCCTTGATGTACTTGACCTTGAATTCCTCCTGGCTGCGCCAGTAGTACTTGGTCTCGTACAGGCCGAAGGTGCGGATGTCCATGTAATAGATGTACACGTGGCAGTCCGGCAGCTCCTCGCGGATCTCCATGGCCATGTTCGCCGACACGGTGCAGCAGATCTTCGAGCACCATTCCCGGCCGATCTGGCGGTCGCGGGAACCGACGCACAGCAGGATGGCCACCCGCTGCGGCTTGCGCCCGTCGGAGGGGCACCGGACCCCCCGTCCCGAGGAGATCATCTGCTCGACCTGGGTGGTGGTCACCACGTCCGGAAAGGTGCCGAAGCCCCACTCGGGCTTATTGAGCGAGTCGAAGTGGGTGAACCCCGTGCACAGGATCGCGGCGCCCGCGGCCACGTTCGAGCCGTTCGAGAGCGTCGCCGTGAAGTTGCCGGGACCGCCCTCGAAGCGGGTGACGCTCGCACCCGTGTGCACCTGCACGAGCCGGTCGCCGCGCACCCGGTCGACCATGCCGCCGATCGCATCCTTGGCCCACTCGCCCGAGGGCACGAGCTTGGCGTAGCCGGACAGGATCGGCGCCCCGCCCAGGCGATCGGCCTTGTCGACCAGGACCACGGGCTGGCCGATGCGCGCCAGGGCATGAGAGGCCGCCAGCCCGCTGGGGCCGCCGCCGACGATCAGTATGGGTTTGTTCATCCGGATTGTCCGATGCGCTTGAAGCCGGGACCGGAGGTGATCATGCGCCGCGGGTCGTACAGCGTCTCCGATCGGCCCGCCGCGACCTCCTTCAGGTATTCCTCGAACTCGGCCTTCTTGGCGCGCCAGTCGATGCCGAGCTTCTCCATCAGCGTCTCGGTGGCCGAGGCGTGCCAGTGCGACTGCACGATCTTGTACGGATGCGCCCCGCAGGCGAGCGCCGCGAACTGGCAGTCCGCGAGCACCGGCAGGCCCACCGGGCGCCCGTCGGCCTTGCTGATCCACTGGTTCTTATCGAGCGTGGTGATGCAGCCCGTGTCGTGGCCGATCATCACGTCCGCGTGCGCCTCCTCGACGGCCACACGGATCTTGCGGTCGATGGCGAAGGAGCGCGTGAACTCGCGCTCGGAGATGATGTGCCGGAAGCCGAAGCCGCAGCAGTCGTACCAGGTGGAATAATCGATCACCTGCGTGCCCAGGCTCTGCATGATGCCCGTGGACACCGCCACCCGGTTGCCGTCGAGCACGCTGTCGTCGTAGATCACGTCCTCGGGGATCATCTTGTAGACGTGGCAGGCCGGATGGATCGTCGCGCGAACGCCGCTGCAGTCGATCACCTGGCGATTGGCCACCTCGGCGCGCATCACGTGCAGCCACTCCGAGTAATGGACGATCTCCTCGGGGATCAGCAGCTTGCCGTCGACCAGCCGGCCGAGCTTGCCGAGGATCTGGCGGACCCGCTCGCGCAGCTTCGCCGAGTGCATGAGATAGGAGCGGATCTCCTTGTAATTGCCGAAGGAGGTCCCGCAATGCACCAGCGGATAGTAGTAGCCCTCGGGCAGCCCCTGCGCCTTCGCCGCGACGTAGGCCTGGTGGAAATTGCGCAGGAACACCGCCGCGAGACTCTCGACGTTGCCGATCCCCGAGCCGTGGTAGTTCCACGCGGTGCACGAGGTCTGATCGGTCTCGTCGAGATACTCGACGCCCATCTGGTTCATGAGCCACAGGAGCGAGGCCGGATAGCCGGGGATGTTGCCGCACTGGCCGCAGGATTTGTGATGCCAGAGCCGGAACGTGGGGATCTTCTTGTCCCATCCGTACAGGGTCTTGACCATGACGGGCTTGTGCTCGTCGGTGACGCGGTGGACGATGATCTCGCCCTCCTTCTCGAGCTGCCACATGACGTCGCGCACGTCCTCGACGCGGTCCTTGTTGGTCAGCATCGAGCGCTTGTCGATGATCTGCTCGACCCAGACGGTCGCGATCTGCGCGTCCTTGCCGCTCA
>JAJXZV010000214.1 GCA_021779875.1 Pseudomonadota bacterium | reverse complement strand
GCGTGCCGGCCCGGTTCAGGTCGATGCCGCTCGCCTGGCCGAGCCCCTCGTGCAGCGACTTGCCCGCATCCTCCTCCAGGTGCGCACGGGTGATGCCGATGCGCTTGACGGCGCCGTCCTCGAGCACGACGTCGAGCGCGCCCCGCGCGACCACCGGATGCTCGAACTGGCTGATCTGATAACCCTTGGGCAGATCCGGATAGAAGTAGTTCTTGCGCGCGAAGATCGAGCGCTCCGCCACGGCCGCCCCGATGGCGAGGCCGAACTTCACCGCCATGCGCACCGCCTCGGCGTTCAACACCGGGAGCACTCCGGGATACGCGAGGTCGACCAGGCTCGCCTGCGTGTTGGGGGCCGCGCCGTACGCGGTGGCCGCGCCCGAGAAGATCTTCGAACGCGTCGCGAGCTGCGCGTGGATTTCCAGCCCGATCACCAGTTCCCAATCACCCATCACTCGAACCCGCGCGGACCGTGGCGATGCCAGTCGGTCGCTTGCTGATATTGATGCGCCGCGTTGAGCAGCCGCTCCTCCGCGAAGTGCGGACCGATCAACTGCAGGCCCATCGGCAGCCCGTCCACGAATCCGCAGGGCAGCGACAGCGCCGGCAGCCCCGCGAGGTTCGCGCCGATGGTGTAGATGTCGTTCAGGTACATGGTCACCGGGTCGTCGATCTTGGCGCCGATGGCGAACGCCGGCGTCGGCGTGGTCGGGCCGAGCAGCAGGTCCACCCGGGTGAAGGCCGTGCGAAACTCGTCCGTGATCAGGCGCCGCACCTTCTGCGCCTGCAGATAGTAGGCGTCGAAATAGCCCGCGGACAGCACGTAGGTGCCGGTCATAATGCGCCGCTTCACCTCCGCCCCGAAGCCCTCGCCGCGCGAGCGGCGATACAGGTCGAGCAGGTCCTTCGGGTCCGCGCAGCGATGACCGAAGCGCACGCCGTCGAACCGCGACAGGTTCGAGGAGCACTCCGCCGGCGCCACCACGTAGTAGGTGGGCACCGACAACGGCAGGCTCGGCAGGCTCACCTCGACCGTCTCGGCGCCGAGCGACAGGTAGACGTCGAGCGCGGCCTCGATGAGCGCGGCGTTGCGCGCCTCGAGCCCGTCGAAGAACTCGCGCAGCAGGCCGATCTTCAGGCCCTTCAGCGGCGCATTCAGGCCGGCCGCGTAGGCGGGCACCGGGACGTCGACGCTGGTCGAATCGTTCGGATCGAAACCGGCCATGGCCTCGAGGACCAGCGCCGCGTCCGCCGCGCTGCCGGCGAACACGCCCGCCTGGTCGAGGCTCGAGGCGAAGGCGATCATGCCGTAGCGCGAGACCCGCCCGTAGGTGGGCTTGACCCCGGTCACGCCGGTGAGCGCCGCCGGCTGGCGGATCGACCCGCCGGTGTCGGTGCCGGTGCTGAAGGCCGCGAGCCGGGCCGCCGCCGCCGCCGCCGAGCCGCCCGAGGAGCCACCGGGCACCCGCGTGGTGTCCCAGGGATTCTTCACCGGTCCGTAGAAGCTGGTCTCGTTCGACGACCCCATGGCGAACTCGTCCATGTTGGCCTTGCCGAGCATCACCGCGCCGGCGCTCTTCAGGCGCGCGACCACGGTGGCATCGTAGGGCGCGACGAAGTTGTCCAGCATCCGCGAGCCGCAGCTGGTGCGGACCCCGTCGGTGCAGAAAATATCCTTGTGAATGAGAGGGATACCGAGCAGCGGGCCGCGCTCGCCGGCGGCCCGGCGGGCATCGGCGGCAGCCGCCGCGGCGAGCGCCTGCTCGGCGGTCAGCGTGATCATGGCATTGAGCGAAGGATCGAACCGCTCGATCCGCGCGAGGAAGTGCCGCGTCAGTTCGACGCTCGAAATCTTACGCTCAGCCAGATGGTCGGCCAGTTCGCCGATGGATAGGGAGTGCAACATGCTCTTCGAAGGACTCTCGCGGCGCCCTATTCGATGACCCGCGGCACCAGATACAGGCCGGCTTGCACCGATGGCGCATTGCGCTGGTATTTCTCGTGCCGGTCGGTCTCGGTCACCACGTCCGGGCGCAGGCGCTGGCGCTGGCCGTCGAGCGGGTGCGCCATGGGCTGCACGGCGGACGTGTCGACCTGGGCCAGCGCGGCGACGAAGTCCACGATGCGGGAAAGGCTGGTGACGTACACCGGCATTTCCTGATCGGTGATCGACAGGCGAGCGAGATGCGCGATCTTTTCGACGTCTTGACGGGTCAGGCTCATAGGGGATGATGATCGGCGGCGCGCCGCTCGACGCGCCCGGAATGCTCTGGGTTAGGATACACGTTGCCTTGCTGAAAGTCCTATCGGTTGTTACATTAGCGCAACTTTTTTATCGCCTGTCGGCCCGAAAAATCACCCCATGTTCAAACGCCTTAGAGGTTATTTCTCCAATGACCTCTCGATCGACCTTGGTACCGCCAACACACTGATCTACGTGCGCGAGCGCGGCATCGTGCTCAACGAGCCGTCCGTGGTCGCGGTGCAGGACGAGCCGACGCGCGGCGGCAAGATCATCGTCGCGGTGGGGGTCGAGGCCAAGAACATGCTCGGCCGGACCCCGGGCCACATCACCGCCGTGCGGCCCATGAAGGACGGCGTCATCGCCGACTTCACCTACACCGAGAAGATGCTGCAGTACTTCATCAAGAAGGTGCACGGCAACCGCTTCCTGAGCCCGAGCCCGCGCGTGCTGGTATGCGTGCCCTTCGGCTCCACGCAGGTCGAGCGGCGCGCCATCAAGGAGTCCGCCGAAGGTGCCGGCGCGCGCAGCGTCGACATCGTCCCGGAACCGATGGCCGCGGCGGTCGGCGCCGGTCTGCCGGTGCAGGAGGCGCGCGGCTCGATGGTGCTCGACATCGGCGGCGGCACCTCCGAGGTCGCCGTGATCTCGCTGAACGGCATCGTCTATGCGGCGAGCGTGCGCATCGGCGGCGACAAGTTCGACGAGGCCATCACCAATTACGTGCGGCGCAACTACGGCATCCTGATCGGCGAGGCCACGGCCGAGCGCATCAAGCTCGAGATCGGCTCCGCCTATCCCGGCCAGCAGGTGCGCGAGATCTCCGTGAAGGGGCGCAATCTGTCCGAGGGCGTGCCGCGCAGCTTCACGCTGAATTCGAACGAGATCCTCGAGGCCCTCCAGGAGCCCCTGCAGGGGATCGTCGGGGCGGTCAAACAGGCGCTCGAGCAGACGCCCCCGGAACTCGGCGCCGACGTCGCCGAGCGCGGCATCGTGCTCACCGGCGGCGGCGCGCTGCTGCGCGACATCGACAAGCTTCTCATGGAGGAGACCGGCCTGCCCGTGGTGGTCGCGGACGATCCGCTCACCTGCGTCGCCCGCGGGGGAGGCCGAATCCTCGAGCTCACCGAGGAGCACGGACCGGGCATTTTCGGACTGGAGTGATGCAGGCGACTGGGGAAGCCCCCGCCCATGGTCGCGTTTCGTAACACCGACTCATCCGGCCGCACGTCGGGGCTGCTGCTGCGCTGCGTGCTCTACAGCCTGCTCGCGCTCGCACTGATCATCGTCGACAAGCGCTACGACCACCTCGGCCGGATTCGCCGGGCGCTGTCCATCGTCGCCTATCCCGTGCAGGTCGCCGTGGCGAGTCCCTTCGAAGGATGGGCCTGGCTGCGCCGGAGCGTCACCACGCGCGACACCCTGCGCGCGGACAACGCGCACCTCGAGCAGGCGCTGCGCGCCGCGCAGTTCAAACTGCAGCGCTACGACGCCCTCGAGGCGGAGAATCGGCGCCTGCGGGCGCTGCGCGCCACCACGGCCGGGGTGGGCAGCCGGTTCCTGGTCGCCGACATCATGAACGTCGACTTGGACGCCTTTCGCGAACGGGTCCTGCTCGACAAGGGCGCACGCGACGGCGTCTATCTCGGCCAGGCGGTGCTCGACGCCGGGGGCGTGTTCGGCCAGGTCTCGCGCGTCGAGGAGCTGACCTGCGAGGTCATCCTCATCACCGATGCCGCGCATGCGATTCCGGTGCAGGTCAATCGCAACGGTCTGCGCACCATCGCGGTCGGCACCGGCAACCCGGGCCGCCTGAAGCTGCCCTATCTGTCCACGGCCGCCGACGTGATCGCGGGCGATCTGCTGGTGACCTCCGGTCTCGGCGGCGGCTTCCCGCCGGGCTACCCCGTGGGGGTGGTCACCGAGGTGCGGCGCGATCCGGCCCAATCCTTGGCGGACGTCGAGGTCCGGCCCGCCGCCGCGCTCGACCGCTCCAGCGAGTTGCTGCTCGTGTGGCTCGCGCCCGATGCCCCACGCGCCGCGACTCCGCCCACGGCGACCCTGCCCGCCGCGACCCCGCCCGCCGCGACCCCGCCC
>JAJXZV010000414.1 GCA_021779875.1 Pseudomonadota bacterium | reverse complement strand
CCTCCTCCAGCACCCGGTTGAGCGAGCAGCTCGACTCGATGGCGCAGTGCTCGGATTCGCGGAAGCACACCGCCAGGGCGAAATCCGGTTCCATGCGGCGCACCACCTCGCCCACGTTGATCTGGGCGGGGCGCCGCGCGAGCCGCAGGCCGCCGCCGCGCCCGCGCAAGGTCTCGACGTAGCCGGCGCGTCCGAGCTCGTGCACCACCTTCATCAGGTGATGCTCGGAGATGTCGTAGACCGCGGCGATCTCGGCGATGGTGGCGAGCTCGTCCGGTTCCAGCGCCAGACGGATCAGGACTCTCAGCGAATAGTCGGTGTAGGCGGTCAGGCGCACGGCGGCAGCTCCTCGTCGGTCATGGCGGGTCGATACATCGGTGAAATGCGTGCTCGTCGCCATAAGGGGAACTACGGTGCCGAGGGTGCAATCGCCTCCGATGCCGCGTATTTTACGCGGGCGGCGCCTTCGCCGCGGCGGGAGTCGGCGATGCGCGTGGAACGGCGGGATCGGTTGCGGGCGGTGCGGGCGCTCGCCTGCCTGGCGTTCGTGGCGGCCGCGGGCGGCGCACTGCCGCGGACCGGCCAGGCCGCGCCGGCCGACTACGCGGCGCGGGTCGAGCGGGTGCTCGCCGCCACGCCGCTGGTCGACGGGCACAACGACCTGCCCTGGGAGATCCGCGAACGCTTCAAGAGCGACCTGTCCGCCGTCGACCTGGCCGCGGACACCGCCCGCCTGCCCTACCCGGCGGACGGGGCCCCGCTCATGACCGATCTGCCGCGCCTGCGCGCGGGCGGCGTCGGCGCGCAGTTCTGGTCCGTGTGGATCCCCACCTCGATCACCGGCCCCGCGGCCGTGCAGGCGACCTTCGAGCAGATCGACCTGGTCAAGCAAATCGCCGCGCGCTACCCGAAGGACCTCGAGATGGCGTACTCGGCCGCCGACGTGCGGCGCATCCACCGGGCGCACCGCATCGCCTCGCTGATCGGCATCGAGGGCGGCCACCAGATCAACGACTCGCTGGCGGTGCTGCGGCAGACGTACGCGGCCGGCGCCCGCTACATGACCCTCACGCATACCAGCAACACCGCCTGGGCGGACTCGGCCACCGATGCGCCCGCCCACCGCGGCCTGACGCCCTTCGGCGAGCAGGTGGTGCGCGAGATGAACCGCATCGGCATGGTGGTGGACTTGAGCCACGTGTCCGAGGAGACCATGCGCGCGGCGCTGGCCGTGTCCCGGGCGCCGGTGATCTTCTCGCACTCCTCGGCCCGCGCCCTGGTCGACCATCCGCGCAACGTCTCCGATGACGTGCTGCGGTCCGTGGTCGCGAACGGGGGCGTCGTGATGGTGAACTTCGCGCCGGGCTACGACTCCGACGAGCGGCGCCGCTGGGACGCGGACCACGCCGCGGAGAAGACCCGCTACGACAGTCCGCCCTACGTCGGCCTGTACATCGGCCAGCCCGAGCGCGCCCGGGCGGCGCTCGCCGACTGGGAACGCGCGCATCCGCGCCCGCACGCGACGCTCGCGCAGGTCGCCGATCACCTCGAGCACCTGCGCGCGGTCGCCGGCGTCGATCACGTCGGCCTGGGATCGGATTTCGACGGCATCGGGGACGCCCCCGACGGGCTCGGCGGCGTGGACCGTTATCCGGCGCTGCTCGCCGAGCTCATGCGCCGCGGCTGGTCCGACGCGGACGTCGCCAAGGTCGCGGGCGGCAACGCGCTGCGCGTGCTGGAGGCGGCCGAGCGCGTCGCGGCGCAGGAAGCGGTCCAGCCCGGCCGGCCCTAGTCGCGAAAATTGTTGAACTGCAGCGGCACGTCCACGGACGCGCCGCGCAGCAGCGCGATCGCCTCCTGCAGGTCGTCGCGCTTCTTGCCGGTCACGCGCACCTTGTCGCCCTGCAGCTGCGCCTGCACCTTGATCCTCGAGTCCTTGATCAGGCGCGTGATCTTCCGGCCGGCCTCCTGGTCGATGCCGTGTCTCACGAGCACCGCCTGCCGGGCGCGCGCGAGGTTCACCTCCGGGTCCTTGACCTCGAGGCAGGCCACGTCGATGCCGCGCTTGGCGATGCGCAGCCTCAGGATGTCGAGCATCTGCCTGAGCTGGAACTCGGCCGGCGCGGTCAGCGTGACCGTGGTGTCCTCGAGCTCGTAGGTGGCCTCGACGTTCTTGAAGTCGAATCGCTGCGTCAGCTCGCGCAGCGCCTGGTCCACCGCATTGGCGAGCTCGTGCCGGTCGATCTCGGAGACCACGTCGAAGGAGGGCATGGGCGCATCTTGGCCGGCGGTGCGCGATCCCGCAAGCCGCCGCCCGCGCGGGCCCTCAGCGATAGCCGCGCGCCTGCAGCGTGAACAGCTTCGCGTAACGGCCGTCGGCGGCCATCAGCGCCTCGTGGCTGCCGCGCTCGACGATGCGCCCCTCCTCGAGCACCAGGATCTGGTCCGCCATGCGCACCGTGGAAAAGCGGTGCGAGATCACGATCGCGATCCGGTTGCGCGTGAGATCGCGGAAATGCTCGAACACTTCGGCCTCCGCGCCCGCGTCGATCGCCGAGGTCGGCTCGTCGAGCACCAGGATGTCGGCTTCGTCGCGCATGAAGGCGCGCGCGAGCGCGATCTTCTGCCATTGCCCGCCCGACAGCTCGCGCCCGTCCTTGAACCACTTGCCGAGCTGCGTGCGGTAGCCGGCGGGCAGCTGCGCGATGAACTCCGCCGCGAGGCCCTGCGCCGCGGCCCGCCGCCAGCGCCCCTCGTCCTCGAAGGCGCGCACGTCGCCGGCGCCGATGTTCTCCCCGACCAGCATCTGGTAGCGGGCGAAGTCCTGGAAGATCACCCCGATGCGCCGGCGCAGCGTGCCCTCGTCCCAGGCCTCGAGGTCGAGCCCGTCGAGCAGGATGCGGCCGCGGGTCGGACGATACAGGCGCGTGAGCAGCTTGATCAGGGTGGTCTTGCCCGAGCCGTTCTGGCCGACCAGCGCCAGACTCTCGCCCGGGCGGACCTGCAGGTCGACGCCCGCCAAGGCCGGGGCGGCGGCGCCCGGGTAGATGAACTCCACGTCCTCGAAGCGGATGCCGTCGCCCGGCCGCGGGCCGCGCGTGGCCGTGCCGCCGCCCGTGCGCACCGGCTGCTCCAGGTACTCGTACAGGGTCGAGAGGTACAGGTTGTCCTCGTACAGGCCGCTGATCGCGGACAGCGCGGCGCTCACCGCGGCCTGGCCCTGGCGCAGCAGCATCAGGTACATGGTCATCTGGCCCACGGTCATGGCGCCGCGCACGGTCTCGGCCGCGATCCAGGCATAGCCGCCGTACAGCGTGGCCGTGCCCAGCAGCCCGAGGCCGAAGCCCCAGGCGTCGCGGCGCAGGGTCAGGTCCCGGTCCTCCCGATACAGGCGCGTGAAGATGTCGCGATACCGGTCGAGCAGCCGCGGGCCGAGCTCGAACAGCTTGACCTCCTTGGCGCTGTCCTCGCGGGCGAGCACGGACTCGAGGTAGATCTGCATGCGCGCCTCGGGCGCCCGCCATCGGAACAGCCGGAACGCTTCGCCGGAGAAGCGCGCCTCGGCCAGGAAGGCCGGCAGCCCCGCGATCACCAGCAGCACCACCGCCCAGGGCGAGAAGCGCACCAGCAGGCTCCCGAAGGAGACCAGCGACACCCCGTTCTGGATGAGCCCGAAGGTGCGCATCACCAGGCTCAAGGGGCGGCTCGAGGCCTCGCGCCGGGCGCGCGTCAGCTTGTCGTAGAACTCCGAGTCCTCGAACTGGGTCAGGTCGAGGGTCAGCGCCTTCTCCAGGATCATGACGTTGACGCGCTGGCCGAGCTGCGCCCGCAGCAGCGATTGCGCCAGGGACAAGCCGCGCTGCGCCATGGCGGCGGCCGCGACCAGCAGCGCCTCGAGCGCCACCAGGGACATGACTCCGCCCAAGTGCATGGCGCCGCCCGCCCGGTGCGCCTCGGCCGCGTGGATGACCGCATCGACGATGAGGGCGCCCACGAAGGCGATGGCCGCCGGCACGCTGCCCGCCACCAGCGTCAGGGCGCCGAGCGCGAGGCTCAAGGATCGGTTCGTGCTCCAGACCAGCGCGAGCGCGCGGCGGCTGTAGGTGAACAGCCCGGCGAGGCCCTTGTGCAGGCCGCCGTTCTCGGCCGCCGCCGCTTGGGCCGCCGCGTGGGGATGGGCTGCCAAGGGCGCCCTACGGCACCGGCCGCTGGATGGCGGCCATTGCCCATGGGGCCTCTGCCAACGATGGGAGGGTCTTCATGTCGCGCGCGCCGCCCGGCTTATAATGTCACCATGACGACCCATGGTATGGCGGGAGTTACCGTGAAATTCAAGCCCTTGCTCGATCGCTGGCGCAAAG
>JAJXZV010000278.1 GCA_021779875.1 Pseudomonadota bacterium | reverse complement strand
GCTCGGGCTCTGGCTCGCGCTGGGGCTCGGCGCGGGCCCCGGACCCGGCGCCGCGGCCCACGGCGAGGAACCGGCGCTCACGCCCTTCAGCGCCCACTACACGGCCGACTGGCGCACCGTGAACGTGGGGGTGAGCGACCTCGAGCTCAAATCGGACGGCGAACCGGACCACTACGTGTACACCTGGACCACGAGCGCGCGCGGCATCTTCCATCTCTTCTACGCCGACGACGTGGTCCAGCAGAGCTGGTTGAGCGTGCACGGCGGCCAGGTCCGCCCGGACCGGTATCGGGCGCACGAAGGCGCCTCGAGCGTGAGCCTGGATTTCGACTGGAGCGCGGGCGAGGCCCGCGGCCGCTGCGAGGGCCGCACCGTCGCGCTGAAGCTGCCCGAGGGCACCCAGGATCTGCTGTCCATCCAGGCCGAATTGATGCTCGAGCTGCAGAGCGGCGCCCTCGCCGAGGGCGCCGCGCGCACCTTCAACATCGTCGAGAAGGACGCGGTGAAGGACTTCCTGTACGTGCGCGAGGGCCCGGCCCGGCTGCGCACCGAGCTCGGCACGCTCGACACCATCGTGGTCGCGGGCCGCCGCCCCGGGAGCGACCGGCTGCTGAAGCTGTGGTTCGCGCCGCAGCTCGGCTACGTGCCCGTGCAGGCCGAGCGCACCCGGGGCGGGAAGCTCGAGTTCGCCATGCGGATCCGCAGCCTCACCCGCTGAGGTGCGCCCTCAGGCCTTCGGCAACGTGACCCCGCGCTGGCCCTGGTACTTGCCGCCGCGATCGCGGTACGAGGTCTCGCAGACCTCGTCGGACTCGAAGAACAGCATCTGCGCCACGCCCTCGTTCGCGTAGATCTTGGCCGGCAGGGGCGTCGTGTTCGAGAACTCGAGCGTCACGTGGCCCTCCCACTCGGGCTCGAGCGGCGTGACGTTGACGATGATCCCGCAGCGCGCGTAGGTCGACTTGCCGAGGCACACGGTGAGGACGCTGCGCGGAATCCGGAAATACTCGACCGTGCTCGCCAGCGCGAACGAATTCGGCGGGATGATGCACACCGGTCCGGCGAAGTCGACGAAGGACTTCTCGTCGAAGTTCTTCGGATCGACGATGGTCGAGTTGATGTTGGTGAAGATCTTGAACTGGTCCGCGCAGCGCACGTCGTAGCCGTAGCTCGAGGTGCCGTAGGAGACGATCTTCTCCCCGCCGGCCACCCGCACCTGCTCGGCCGAGAACGGCTCGATCATGCCGTGCTCGCGCACCATGCGCCGGATCCAGCGGTCGCTCTTGATGCTCACGGTCAGGTCGCTTCGACCGAGATCTTGGGAAACGCCCGGCTGTAGTCCTTGTTGAGCGTGGCGAGACGCGCGGCGGTGCGCCGCGCCATGAGCAGGTACGCCCGGGCGCGCGCGCCCTGCGGCTCGGCCACCACGGTGGGCGACCCGCCGTCCGCATCCTCGCGGATGCGGATGTCGAGCGGCAGCTCGCCGAGCAGCTCGACGCCGTACTGGGCGGCCATGCGCGCGCCGCCGCCGCTGCCGAACAGGTGCTCGGCGTGGCCGCATTGGCTGCACACGTGCACGCTCATGTTCTCCACGATGCCGAGCACGGGCACCTCGACCTTCTGGAACATCTTCAGGCCCTTGCGGGCGTCGAGCAGCGCGATGTCCTGCGGCGTGGTGACGATGACCGCGCCGCTCACCGGCACGCGCTGCGCGAGCGTGAGCTGGATGTCGCCGGTGCCCGGCGGCATGTCGACGACCAGGTAGTCGAGCTCGCCCCACTGCGTGTCGCCGAGCAGCTGCGTGAGCGCCTGCGTGGCCATCGGGCCGCGCCAGGCCATCGGCTGTTCGGCGTCGATCATGAAGCCGATGGACATGACCTCGACGCCGTGCGAGCGCAGCGGCGTCAGGTGCTTGCCGTCCGCGCTGGTCGGCTTGGAACCGGCGAGACCCATCATCTGGGGCTGGCTGGGTCCGTAGATGTCCGCATCCAGGAGGCCGACGCGGGCGCCCTGCGCCGCCCAGGCGAGCGCGAGATTGGCCGCCGTGGTCGACTTGCCGACGCCCCCCTTGCCGGAGGCCACCGCCACGACGTTCTTCACGTTCGGCAGCGGCCGCAAGGTGCGCTGGACCGCGTGCGGGATGATCCGCGCCCGCAGGGTCAGCGCGAAGGGGTGCGCGCCGAGCGCCGGCGCCAGGTGCGCGCGCAGGGCGGCCTCGAGCTCCGGCTGATAGTCGGCGCAGGGGAAGCCCAGCTCCACGGTGGCCCGCACCCCGTCCGGCCCCGGCTCGAGGCCGACCAAGGCCTTGGCCTGGCCGAGGGTCTGGCCGAGGTAGGGATCGCTGAAGGATTCGAGGCCGGCGCGGAGGGCCGCCTCGTTGATTGACGTTGGAATCATATCGGTCTTTCAGTATAGCGCACGGGGTTCGCCCCGCGTGCGATATGGCATAATTTCGGCCGGGAGCGCATGGATCATCCGACTCGACGATCGAAAATAGCGGATCGCGTTCCCGGGCGGGCGTGTAGAGTTGTAAGGATTCCATGAGCTTATTCGCGAGCTATCGCGCCGATCGGCTGATCGCCGAGGTCAAATCGAGCGGCAACCCCGAGAGCCCCGCGGCCCAGAAGGCCCTGGAGCGGCTGGCTGCACTGGGGCAGGACGCCATCGGCCCCATCATCGACGCCCTCGGGTCGGCCGAGAAGCGCGAGACCGTCGCCTACGTCGAGGTGCTCGCCAAGCTGATCGACGCCAAGTCCCTGCCGCACGTGCTGCGGAGCATGGCCGATGCGAGCGGCCGGGCCATGTCCGGCATCGCCTGGGCGCTGTCCTCGAGCCGCAACTACCCGCCCGGCGCCCTGCTCGATGCCCTGAACAAGGCCGACATGCCCAAGCAGGCCATCATCGACGTGATCGCCGCGCAGAAGGGCCGCTTCACCGTGCGCGACCTGCTGAACACGGCCTACGGCCAGGAGGGCACCGAACGCACCGGGCTGTTCAAGATCGTCGCCGACGTGGCCGACGAGGGCTCGGTCGACGAGTTGATCGCCCGCCTGGAGGGCAAGGATCCGGTCGCGCGGCTGAACATCGTCAACGTGCTCGCCCGGTTCAACGTGCCGCGGGTGGCCGCCGCGCTGCAAAAGCAGCTGAAGGATCCGAGCCGGTTCATCCGGGCCGCCGCGCTCACGGCCCTGGCGCGCATGGACGGCCCGTTCGACCTGCAGCTGCTGTGCGCCATGCTGCGCGACCCGGACATCGACGTGCAGAACAAGGCCGTGGACGTCGTGGTGCGCGCCAACGACCCGGACACCGTCAAGTACCTGGTGGACGTGCTCAAGGACGAGAACGAGTACGCCCGCCGCGCCGCGGTCGAGGTCCTGAACGCGGTCGGCACGGCCTCCTCCGTCAAGCACCTGCTCGAGGTCATCGCCGACAGCGACTGGTGGGTGCGCACCCGCGCCGCCGACGCGCTCGGCAAGATCGGCGGCCCGCGCGTCGTCGATGCCGTGCTCGCCCTGGTCAAGGACGAGAACCAGGACATACGCCGCGCCGCCATCGAGATCCTGAACCAGACCAAGGACGAACGCGCGGTGGCGCAGCTGATCGAGGCCACCAAGGACCCGGACTGGTGGGTGAGCGAGCGCGCCGTGGACGCCCTGGCGGAGATCGGCAGCGCCAAGGCGCTGCCGCGCATGCTCGAGATGCTGCAGACCACGCAGGCGAAATCCCTGCCCACCGTGATTCGCGCGGTCGGCAAGCTCGGCGACCACAAGTGCGTCGAGAACCTGCTGCCGCTGCTCGCGCGGCCCGAGAAGGAGATCAAGGTCGAGGCCGTGGCGGCGCTCGGCCGGCTGGCCGACGAGCGCCGCGCCGACACGATCCGCGTGCGCCTGCAGTCGGTCGCCGCGGCCGGCGAAGGCACCATCAACCAGGCGATCGTGCGCGCCATCCAGGATCTCGATAACCGCTTCTCCTCCCAGCAGGTCGCGGCGAACCAGCGCGCCGAGAAGCTGCAGGAGGCGGCCAAGACCCTGCTCATCGAGAACCAGGAGATCGCCCAGGTCGTCAAGGAGCACGAGGCGCAGGCCGCGCGGCTCGAGATCGGCACCCTGAAGCCCGGCGACGTGATCGAGGGGCGGTACAAGTACATCGAGAAGATCGGCAAGGGCGCGTTCGGCACGGTGCTGCTGATGGAGGACACCGTGGTGGAGGAGCGCCTGATCCTCAAGTTCCTCAATCCGAACGTGGCGTCGGACGAGGAGATGATGAAGCGCTTCGTGCACGAGCTGCGCTACAGCCGCAAGATCACCCACAAGAACGTCATCCGCATCTACGACTTCCTGTACATCCGCGGCAACTACGCGA
>JAJXZV010000446.1 GCA_021779875.1 Pseudomonadota bacterium | reverse complement strand
CGCGGTGGCAGACGGCGGGGCGGCTCCTGGGCGTGGAGTTGACCCGGATCAGCCCGTTGAGCGGCAATGCCTGAGCAAGCCGACGGCGGGCCGCGGCTCGTCATCGCGTTCGACTACGGCTTGCGCAGGATCGGCGCCGCGCGCGGCGATACCTTGAGCCGGACGGCGGCGCCGTTGGCGGCCCTGTCCACGGGCGCCGACGGACCGCGCTGGCAGGAGATCGACGCCCTGATGCGCGACTGGCGGCCCGCCCTCGCGGTGGTCGGCCTGCCGTATAATGTGGACGGCACCGACAGCGGCATGACCCGCGCGGCCCGCGCCTTCGCGGCCGGGCTGTCGGCGCGCTACGGATT
Organism: Pseudomonadota bacterium; assembly: GCA_021779875.1. Lineage (GTDB taxonomy): Bacteria > Pseudomonadota > Gammaproteobacteria > Steroidobacterales > Steroidobacteraceae > Bog-1198. Next base: position 4,016 of record JAJXZV010000446.1, on the reverse strand, counting down.
GCCGGTCGAACTCGTCGACGAACGCTACTCATCGCTGGAGGCGCAGGACCGGCTCAAGTCGGCGCGGGCCGGCGGGCTGCGCCGCAGGCGCGTCGGCAAGGGCGACGTCGACGCGGCGGCCGCCTGTGTGATCCTGGAACGTTGGTTTACCGGATGAAGAAGCCGAGACACGGATGCGTGCACAACAAGACACTGCCGGCGGCCTGCGCCACCTGATCACGCTCGACGGCCTCGACCGCGAGGCCTTGACGGGAATCCTCGACCGCGCCGAATCCTACCGCCGCCTTCCCGGCCAGCCGGCGTACGAGGGCCGGGAGCTCGCCGGCACGACCGTCGCGAACCTGTTCTTCGAGCCGAGCACGCGCACGCGGGCGTCGTTCGATCTGGCGAGCCGCCGCCTGGGCGCCCACGTGCTCAACCTCGACGTCAACTCGAGTTCGCGCGCCAAGGGCGAGACCATGCTCGATACGATCTACACCCTCGAGGCCATGAACACCGACGTGTTCGTGATCCGCGACTCCGAGCCCGGCATGCCCGAGTTCCTCATCGACCACGTCGCGCCGCACGTCTCGGTCATCAGCGCGGGCGAGGCGCACGTGTCGCACCCCACCCAGGGACTGCTCGACGCCCTGACGATCCGCATCCACAAGCGCCGCTTCGCCGGGCTGAAGGTCGCCATAGTCGGGGACATCAAGCACTCGCGCGTCGCGCGCTCCACGGTACGCGCGCTGCAGACGCTCGGGACCACGGATCTGCGCATCGTCGGCCCCGAATCGCTGTTGCCGGGCGAGCATGAATTCCAGGGTGCGCAGCGCTTCACGCGGCTCGAGGACGGCATCGCCGGCGCCGACGTGGTGATGATGCTGCGCATCCAGAAGGAGCGCATGGCGCAGAGCGCATCCCTGGACGATGCCGCGTACTTCCGCGAGTTCGGCCTGGATCTGCGCCGCCTGCGGCTCGCCTCGCCCGAGGCGCTGGTGATGCACCCCGGCCCGATGAACCGGGGCGTGGAGATCTCCTCCGAGGTCGCCGACGGGCCGCGCTCGGTGATCCGCGAGCAGGTCAACAACGGCGTGGCCGTGCGCATGGCGGTGCTCGCGGCCATCGCCGCGACGCTCACCCGGCACCGCCGTCCGCTGTAGGCGCCCGAAGGGCGAACAGCGGACGCCCCATCCGGATCCGCGCGCCGGTGAACACTCCCGGCGCCGAGACGAAGCCGCGCGGCGCGAACACGATGATGGTCGAGCCGTGCTCGAACCAGCCCATCTCCTCCCCCTTGGCGAGGGCGGCGTCGCACGGGATGGAGTTGGGACCCCGGTACCGAAGGTGCAGGCGCACGTCGAGGAACGTGAGCCGGATGCTGGCCACCAGGATCGCCGCCACGGGCACCAGGGTGATCAGGTCGCCGCCGGCGAGGCGGCAGCGCACCACGGCACGTTCGTTCTTGCAGAACAGCCGCTCGACGCGCGCGAGCGCGATCGGGTTCACGTTCCACGTGTCGCCGGACACGTAGTCGATCCGCTGCACCCGGCAATCGTACGGCGCGTGAAAGCGGTGGTACATGCCCGCGGTGAGCCGCAGCGTGGCGTAGGCAGCGCCGCGGTGGTGATCCGCCAATGCCGGGTCGCCGAGCAGGTCGATCAGAGGATAGGGGAAACCCTTGGCCTGCAGCACCATGCCGTCCTCGACGCGCCCGCAGGCCCCGATGATCGCGTCGCATGGACTGGTCAGCACCGCCGGATCCGGGTCGATCGGCCGCGCCCCGTCCTTGAGCTCGCGCGTGAAGCAATCGTGCACGCTCCGGAATCTCTGCCGTTTGGCCTCGGCGAGGTCGAGATCCGAGAAGACGCGCCAGATCGCGATGCACGCCGCGCTCACCCACGGGTGCTCGATGCGGCTCAGCCACCCCACGAACAGGGTCGATGCATGGCGCGGGATGCGGTTGGTGAGCAGGAAGTTGAGGTCTTCCCGCAGGAACAGACGCCTGACCATGGCCGCCACGGTCATCGTAGTGTCATCCGGCTGCAATAGATTGCGCGCGGAGGACGCGCATGCTCACGACGATGTTGATCTACGGCGGCGGCCTCGCCGCCGCCGCGATTCTGGGGCGCAGCGCCTGGTCGCGCCTGCAGCTGTCTCTCGCCAAACACCCATCGCTCGGCGGGCACGCCCGCATGGCCCGCCGGTTCGCGGCGCTGGTGCCGTTCTACGAGTTCGATTCGACCGAATTCTTCCGCGCCGATGGGGCGCCCGGCGAGGTCGCGGCACGGCGGCGCGACGGCTTCGAGCGCCTGGCGGCGGCGCTCGCCGCGCGTTCGCCCGCATCGGCGGCGGCCACCGCGGCGATCGCCGGGTCGGTGTCCGACCTGCAGTTCACCGCGCGATACCGCGTGCCGTTCCAATTCAGCCGGCACGTTCGGGAGCGGCTCGGGCCCGGCGCCTTCTGGAAGGCCTCCTCGGGCGTGCTGCTCGAGGATCTGGACGGCAACCGGCTGTACGACCTGACCGGATCCTACGGGGTCAACGTCTTCGGCTACGACTTCTACAAGGAGTGCATCGCACGGGGCGCCGAGCGGGTGCGCGGCCTCGGTCCGGTGCTCGGCGCCTATCATCCCGTCACCGGGTATAACGTGCGGCGACTGCTGGAAATCTCGGGGCTCGAGGAGATCTCCTTCCACATGTCGGGCACGGAGGCCGTGATGCAGGCGGTGCGCCTCGCCCGCTACCACACCCGGCGGACGCACCTCGTGCGCTTCTGCGGCGCGTACCACGGCTGGTCGGGCGACGTTCAGCCGGGCGTCGGCAACCCGGTCGGCGCCCCCGGGACCTACACCCTCGCCGAGCTGAGCGAGCGGACCCTGCGGGTGCTCGGCAGCCGCCGCGACATCGCCTGCGTGCTGGTCAATCCGCTGCAGGCGCTGCATCCGAATGCGAGCGCGCCCGGCGACTCCACGCTGGTCGACGGCGGCCGCCGCGCGCACTTCGACCGCGAGGCCTACGCCCGCTGGCTCACGCGGCTGCGCGAAGTCTGCACGCGGCGCGGCATCGTGCTGATCTTCGACGAGGTGTTCGTCGGCTTCCGGCTCGCGCCGGGCGGCGCCCAGGAGTATTTCGGCGTCCGGGCGGACATGGTGACCTACGGCAAGACCGTCGCGGGCGGGCTGCCGGTCGGCGTCCTGTGCGGCCGCGCCCGCTACATGCGCCGGTTCCGCGAGGACCGCCCCGCGGACATCTGCTTCGCACGCGGCACGTTCAACACGCATCCCTACGTCATGGGCGCCATGAGCGAGTTCCTCGAGAGGATCGACACCGCCCCGGTCCGGGCACTGTACCCGGGCCTGGACGCGCTGTGGGACGGGCGTGCGCGGGCTCTCAACGAACGGTTCGCGGCCGAGTCGCTGCCCGTGCGGGTGGCCAACCTCTCGACCATCTGGACGGTGTATTACACCACGCCGTCGCGCTACCACTGGATGTACCAATTCTATCTCCGGGAGGCCGGTATCGCGCTCAGCTGGGTGGGCACCGGCCGGCTGATCTTCAGCCTGAATTACCGCGCCGAGGATTACGACGAGGTCGCGGGCCGCATGGCCGCCGCGGCGCAGGCGATGCGCCGCGACGGCTGGTGGTGGTCGGCGCCTCAGCTCACCGGCCCGGCCATCGGCCGCCGCGTGCTCGGCGAGATGCTTCAAGCACGCTGGTTGCGGCCCATGGGATCGATGAGCTCGCCGCGCAGCAAGTAGAGCGGCGACCTGCAGTACAGCCGCACGTCGTGAAAGGGGTCGGTGACGATCTTGGTGAGCCACACGAGTCCGGTGCGCACGTCGCGAATGAAGAACAGCTGCACCGTGCGGAACAGGAGCGCGCCGATTCCGACCGCGAGCCAGATCGCGCCGACGTGCCGGACGAACTCCATGCCCGTGGCGTGCGGCGCGAAGGCGCCGAGGAAGGTCGGATCGAGCCACAGGATCAGCGGCGAGAGCGCCCACACCAGGTGCAGCACCACCTTGCGCCTCAGG
>JAJXZV010000083.1 GCA_021779875.1 Pseudomonadota bacterium | reverse complement strand
CCCGCCACCGCGCATGAGCTCGTTGCAGGCGGGGCGCTGCTCGTCGATGTGCGCGAGATGCCGGAAATTCATGACATCTCCTTCGATGTGGCCGATCAGGTGGTCATCCCCTTAAGCCAGTTCGAGACCCGGTTTGGAGAGCTGCCACGCGACCGCGAGCTGGTGATGGCCTGCAAGGCGGGCGGGCGCAGCTATAATGCGGCCTGTTATCTGATCAGCCAGGGTTTTGAAACTGTCGCCAATATGGACGGCGGCATCATGAGCTGGACGGCGAGCGGCCTGCCAGTAAAACGGGGTGGGTGAAACGGGGCTTGAGGCGGGCCGCTGCGTGGTTCGACCAGGCTCACTTTGAGCGGCACTGGCCCTGCGGGCCTCGCGATGACCTCAACGGTGTGTCATTGCCGCGCCACCCGCCCTTGCCGCAAGGGAGCTGGCCTGTGCAATCATTTGGCTGTGCTGAGCGCCAATTTGATCCAGGCGCAAACAGCTTGAGTTTTCGGGGCCGAAGGCTTATCTGAAGGCCATCGATAGTGCAGGATGAGCGGTGATGCTGGACCCGGTGATTGGAGTTGACCCCCATGTGGTGCGGCGCATGCCCGCCGCCGCAGCCGATCCGCGCCTCCAGCTCATCGGCCTGACCCGCGCCGAGATTGCCGAGGCGCTGGTGGCCACCGGTCTGGTCGAGCCGAAGCCCGCCCGCATGCGCGCCACGCAGATCTGGGGCTGGCTCTATAACCGGGGTGTGACCGGTTTCGGGGCGATGTCGAATATCTCGAAGGATCTGCGGGAAAAACTGGCCGAGCATTTCCGCATCGGCCGCCCCGAGATTGTCGAGGCCCGGCTTTCCACTGACGTCACCCGCAAATGGCTGTGGCGCTTCGAGGATGGATCGGAAGCGGAATCAGTATTCATTCCCGACGATGACCGGGGCACGCTCTGTGTGTCCAGCCAGGTCGGCTGCACGCTCACCTGCCGCTTCTGCCACACCGGCACCCAGCGCCTGGTGCGCAACCTGACCACGGCCGAGATTGTCATGCAGGTGCTGGTGGCGCGCGACGCGCTTGGCGAATGGCCAAGCCCGCCCGATGGCCGACTGCTGTCCAACATTGTCATGATGGGCATGGGCGAACCCCTGTATAATTTTGACAATGTGAAAAAGGCTTTGAGCATCGTGATGGACCCTGAAGGGATATCGCTGTCGAAACGGCGGATCACCCTCTCCACTTCGGGTGTGGTGCCGGACATGGCGCGGGCCGGGTCGGAAAACACCTCGATCTTCGTGCGCGGGTTGTCGTTCAGAGTCTGATACAGTCGGACGAATCCCACGTGCAGCGGCTTCTCGACCACGATCGCGGTGCGGTGCGGCGCGCGGTGCTGCCGTTTCTTGCGGCGTTCGGCGAGCGGGAAGACATGCGCGAAGTCGGCGTCGAAGCGCTCCACCTGGCGGAAGTCTGCGATCCGCGACGGGATGCCGGGATGGGAGTCCTCGATGCGTTCGATCTCGTCGAACATGTGCTCGAGATCCTCTCGGGAAACGGTGCCGGTGACGGAGATGCTGAGCAGTCCGTTGTCCGGGTCTGTGCGAACGTCGAATGGCATGGGATGGCGGCAGGCTGGTTCCCGTAGCGGAGCGGATTCCCGGCCGGACCGCAAGCACGCAGGCTGCGGAGGCGCGGCGGAAACCAAAAACCGGATACCGGACTCAGGACCCGGCGAGCGCGCTCTCGACGGCGGCGACGGATCGCGCGTCGACCCGCCCCATCGCCCGCGCCAGCCGGAAGGCGAAGGCGAGCCCGATCGCGACCGCCTCGCCGTGGGCGTAGCGGCGGAAGGCGCCGGCGGCCTCGACGCCGTGGCCGAAGGTGTGGCCGAGGTTGAGGAGCTTGCGCTCGCCGCGCTCCTGCGGGTCGCTCGCCACGATCTCCAGCTTGATGCGCGCGCACTCCGCGATGAGCGTCGCGTCGGCCCTGCCTGCGCGCGCCGCCGCCGCGACGCGCGGCAGGAGCGCAGGGCGGAGCGCCGCGTACTTCACCAGCTCGCCGAACCCGCTCCTCGTCTCGCGCTGCGGCAGCGTCCGGAGCGAGGCCGGGTCGGCGAGCACCGCCACCGGCGGGTGGAATGCGCCGATGGCGTTCTTGGCGAGCGGGAGGTTCACCCCCGTCTTGCCGCCCAGCGCCGCGTCCACCATCGCGAGGAGCGTGGTCGGCACCGCCACCCACTCCACCCCGCGCATGAAGACGGCGGCGAGGAACCCGGCGGCGTCGGTCACCGCGCCGCCCCCCAGCGCCACGACCAGGCTGCGCCGCGTCGCCCCGGCCCGCAGCAGGTGCCCCGCGGCGCCCTCGAGGTGCGCCAGCGTCTTGCCGCGCTCGCCGTCGGGGAGCAGGTGGAGGAGTACGCTCCTCGAGGCGCGCCGGACGGCGCCCTCGGCACGCTGACCGAACGGGGTTCCCAGGACCGTGCGGCAGCTGACGAGCGCCACCTGGTCGTGACCCGCGACGAGGTCCGCGAGCGCGGCGAGCGCGCCGTCTCCGACGCGCACCCGATAGCCGTGCGCTGCCTGCCGCGCCTCGAGCACGCGCGTCGTCACGGAACGTCCCCGGCCCATCCCGTCCGACTGCCGCGCGCCCGGAGCCTGTCGAAAGGCCACTGGCGGCCGCCCGACCCGGGCCCGTCGAGGGGCGACCGCACGCGCTCCTCCTCCCCGCCCACGAGGTCGAGGACGAGTCGCTCCACGGCCTCCGGCGCGAGGCCGTCCACCCGCACGGTGTGCTGGGCGCGCCGATAGAGCGGCAGGCGCGCGGCGAGCAGCCGCGACCAGGTCGCGGCCAGCGGGCGAGACGCCATGCCGCTGGCCCCGAGGCGCCGGCCGGCCTCGCCCGCGGAGACGTCGAGGAAGACGACGCGGGAGGTGGCGAGGAGCCGGGCCGCGCTCGCCGGATCACAGAACGCGCCTCCCCCGAGATCGACGACGACGGGCCCGGACACGCCCGCGACGACGCGCCGCTCCAGCGCGCGGAAGGCGCGCTCGCCGTCCTCGGAGAAGATGCGCGGGATCGGCTTCCCGGCGATGCGGACCACCTCCGCGTCCGTCGACAGCACGCGCCGCCGGAGGCGACGGCCGAGCACGGCCGCCACCGTGGACTTCCCGCACCCCATCATGCCGGTGAGCGCCAGCGCCTCAGCGGATGCGAGCGCCATATGCCTCGACGGCCTTCTCGATGTCGCCCACCCGGTCGCCGCCGAACTTCTCGAGGAACGCGTCGGCGACCACCCAGCTCACGGCGGCCTCGCCCACCACGGCCGCCGCGGGGACCGCGCAGACGTCGCTGCGCTCGTACTTCGCGGTGGTCTCCTCGCGCGTGGCGATGTCGACCGTGGGCAAGCCCTTGGTCATGGTGGGGATCGGCTTCATGTAGCCGCGCACGAGCAGGGGCGCGCCGTTCGTCACGCCCGCCTCGAGGCCCCCGGCGCGGTTCGTGTCCCGGTAGAACCCGCGCTGCGTGTCGTAGTGGATCGCATCGTGGAAGGCGTCGCCGCGCAGCTCGACGTGGGTGCCCTCGCCGATCTCGGCGGCGCGGATGGCGGGGATCCCGCACAGCGCGGCGGCGAGCCGCGCGTCGAGCCGCCGATCGGGGTGGACGTAGCTGCCGAGCCCCGGCGGGAGCCCGGTCGCATACACCTCGAAGGCCCCCCCGACCGAGCCACCGCGCGCCCTCTCGGCGTCCACGAGCGCGCGCCACTCGGCCGCGGTCGCCTCGTCGTCGACGTGCATGTCGGAGGCCTCGATGGCCGCGATCTGGCCGTCGCTCGGCGGCAGCGCGATCTTGCGCTCCCGCTCGCCGATGGCCACCACCCTGCTGGAGACGCGGACGCCGAAGTGCGCGAGCAGCTGGCGCGCCAGGGAGCCGAGGGCGACCAGCGCCGCCGTCGAGCGGGCGCTGGCGCGCTCCAGGGCGTCGCGCGCGTCGTCGAACCCGTACTTCATGGCGCCCGCCAGGTCGGCATGCCCGGGCCGGACCTGGGTGAACTTGCGGCCGCCTCGCGCGTACGGAGAGACGAGGTCCTTCCAGTTCTCGTGATCCTTGTTCCACACGACGAGGGCGATGGGCGAACCCAGCGTCACGCCGCCCCGCAAGCCGGAGAGGAACTGCGCCTCGTCCTTCTCGATCTTCTGGCGCCCGCCGCGCCCGTAGCCCTTCTGCCGCCGCTGGAGATCGCGATCGACGAGGGCGAAGTCGACGACGAGCCCGGCCGGGAAGCCCTCCGCGATCGCGCAGAGCGCCGGTCCGTGCGACTCGCCAGCTGTCAGATATCGAATGCTCATGACGTGTGGGGCGACCCGCGCAGCGCGGCCGTCATGGCCGCCT
>JAJXZV010000038.1 GCA_021779875.1 Pseudomonadota bacterium | reverse complement strand
CCGCGCGCATCCAGTGCGGCCCTAAGCGCGGCCCCGAATGCGGCCCGATTCATCGAGCCGGTGAGCATGTCCTCGTAAGCCAGCCGCCGGATCGACCGGTCGCGCGACTGCACGGCCGATTGCATCAGCGTCAACCCCTCCGCCAGCACACCGAGCTCGTCCTCGCGGTGCACGTCCAGGGCGGCGTCGTAGGTGCCTTGGCGGATCCGATCGACCGCGCGCGTGAGCGCCAGTAGCGGCTGGGTGATGGTGCGCGCGATCCAGAACGCCGCCCAGGCGAAGCCGAGCAGACTCAGCGCGCCGATCAGCACCAGCACATGGGTGAGACGCTCGAACGGCGCCCGGGCCGCGGCGAGCGAGCGCGACAGCGTCGCGGTCACCGTGATGCCGCCGGAGCGCCCGAGCTCGATGCGGCGGCTCACGGCGTCCCCGCCGGGCGTGTCGGCCCGCGACGTCAGGGTGCTGGCCGCCACTCGCGTGCCCTCGCGGCCGGAGTACTCCAACGTCACGTCCAGGGCGGTGACCGTCGCGAGCTCGCGTGCCGCACGCTCATCGAGCGCGAAGCCCATGGTGATCCAGGCGACCGGCACGGGACTGCGCACGGCCACCGTGACCAGCTGGAAGATCCGGCCGCCGTCGAGCATCACCCGCGTTGCGTCGGCACCGGCACCGGGCGCGCGCACGCCGAGCGGAAAGGAGCTGCCGAGGCGCGCATGCGAGCCGAACTCGGCGATGACCTTGCCGTCGAGCGTGGTGAGGACCACGAGCGCGGCGCCGATTCGTGCGCCGCTGTTCTCCAACGCGGAGGCGAGGGTGTCGACGTCGCGCGTGGCCACCGCCTCGCGAAAGCCGTAGTCGGAGGCGACCGCCTGCGCCGCCTGGGTGAGCTGGCGCTGGTTGGTCTCGAGCAACCGCGAGAACACCGACGCGCCGACGTCGAGCTGGCGCTCCACCTCACGCGCGGCATTGGCGCGGTTCGCCGCCGACACCGCCGCCAAGGCCGCCGCCAGCACGGCCGCGAGCAGCAGCAGGAAGGTGAGCGCGATGCGCGTGCGCAGCGTCACGGCGATGTTCTCAGGGCCAGGGGGCGACCAGTTCGGTCGCCGGATCGAGGTCGACCGTGAGCGGTACGGCGAGGGGCGCCGCGCCGACCGTGAGCTCGCGCGGCGGCGGCGGTGCGCGCATCTTCTCGTGCCACGCGCGCATCCGGTACCGACCCTCGGGCAGGGCGAGCATCGCGCTGCCGCCGTCCGCGGTCTTCGCGAAGAAGGGCGTGTCCACCACGAGCACGAAGGCGACCATGGTGTCATGGATGTTGCAGCCGAGAGCGACGAGTCCCGGCTGATCGAACACGACGTCCATCTTGGGCGATCCGGCGTACAGCTTGAGCGTGAACACCTTGGCTGGCGAGAGGGAGTACACCTGGTGACGGATGTGATCGCTGTTGGGGAAGGTCACGGCGGTGCCGACGCGGATCACGGTCACGTGCGGCACGAAGCGCTTGTTGACCTGGTCGATCACCGCGGTGGCGTGGCCGGCGGGCGCCGGCGCATCGAGCGGCTCGAACACCACGACGGTATCCCCGGCGGCCGCGCCTTCGGGGGTCCGCGCCTGCACGGTCACATCCGCGGCATGGCCGATCGGCGCGGCCAGCGCGCCGAGGACACACGCGGCGACGATGGCGAGGCGGTGTCCGGTCATCGCGCTCACGGTTCGGCGGCCCGCGCCTGCTCGGGATGCGGCGGTGGCGCCGCTCCCGGCGCCTCCACCACGTCGCGCTTCATCGGTGCGAGCAGGCGCAGCAGTTGATTGCGCGCGGCCAACGGGACGTGCCGCTCGCGCAGGACCTGGCGCAGCACCGTGACCAAGCCGTAGAACTCGGCCTGGGTGATGTGGTGTCCCGCATGCACCTCGCGCATCGAGTCGCCGTCGTAGCGGCAGGGACCGCCGGCGAGCTCGCACAGCTGCAGGGTGAGCTTATCCTTGATCCGGCGCCGCTTGGTGTCCCTGAAGCTGCGCCCGAGCACTGGATCGTCCGCCACGCGGTCGATGAGCGCATCGCTGATCGCCGCGATGCCGTCGCGTCCGCCGAGTTGCTCGTATAACGTCGCCGCCCGGACGGGTGTCGCTGCCAGCGCGAGCGCGAGCAGCGCGCCGCCGCCGATTCGCCCGATTTGCCGTCGCAGTCCGCCGTTCGCCACGTGCCTGAGCCTCTCTCGTCCGCCGATTACGGCATTTTCGGTACCGCTTAGACTAGAAGCGGCGTCGTAGGGGTGCTGTGCGGTCCGACACAATAATCGAGCGCGGTGCCTCGTATTCTCGCGCCATGCGAGCTGATCGAGGCCGGCGATGACTACGAGACGGATGGTGGCAGGGGCGATGGAGCGCGGACCGCGGTGCCTGGCTCTGCTGCTGGCCGGTGCGCTGTCGGCGACCGGCGGCGCGCTCGCCGGCGATCGCCTCGGCTGGACCGGCGGAGTGACCGAAATCGAAGGCAGCGCCGGCGGCGGGCTGGTGCCATGGGCGTTGATCGGCGGTCTCGGCACCGACCAGCAGACCGGCGCCACGGGCTTCGCCACCGACGTGTCGACCGGCGACTTCACTCTGCACGCGGCCGGGGTCAGCCTCGACCTCGACGACCGGGTGGAGCTGTCGATCGCGCGCCAGCGATTCGACGCCGGCTCCGTGGTGCCGGGTCTCACCCTCGGTCAGGACATCGCGGGGGTCAAGGTGCGCGTGCTGGGCGATGCGGTGTACGACGCCGACCACTGGCTGCCCCAAATCGCCCTCGGCGCGCAGCACAAGCAGACGCTCGACTTCGGCGGCGTGCCGCATGCGGTCGGCGCCGTCCGCGGCGAAGACGTCGATCTATACGTCGCCATGACCAAGATGTACTTCGGCGCGCTCGCAGGACGCAATGTGATCCTCGATCTGACCGCACGGCGAACGCGGGCCGACCAGTTCGGCCTGCTCGGATTCGGCGGAGAAGGTCGCGGCTATCGGTGGGTGCCGGAGGCCTCGGCCGCCGTGTGGCTGAGCGACGATGTGCTGCTCGGCGCCGAATACCGCGACAAGCCGAACGAATTGTCGACGCTGCGCGAGGATGCCGCCGAGGATGCCTTCATCGCCTGGTCGCCGATCAAGAATTTGAGCATCACCGCCGCCTGGGTCGATCTCGGCCGCATTGCCGGCAAGGCGGCGCAGCGCGGTGCCTACCTGTCGCTGTGGGTCGGCATTTGACGGCGCCCCGGCGAGTTCCATCCCGGCATTCGCGTGCCGTGGATCCTCGAGCGCGGCAATGCCGCCGACTACGACCGGCGCGGTCGCTTACGAGAGCAGTGCAGAATGGTTCTCGACTTTTGGCGTAGGCCCCATTGGCAAGAATCGTCGATGGCAAGATGGAGAGCCGGCACGCCATCGTCAGTCTCGATCTGCATTAGCCGGAGCATCCGCGGGAAGTCCGCCGATTGCTGTTGCCGGCGGACGAGTATCCGCACTGGGTGGCGCTCGAGCCTGGGGAAGACCGACCGGTGATCACTGGCTACTGCGCGCTGCAATCCCGGGATGGCGGGGTCTGCGGCAATCCTCGGTGCGCCTCGTCGCAACTGCGGCCCGCCGGCGGATTGTACGTATAGCCGCCGATCTCGCCGACCTGCAGGGCATTCTCGATGCAGCCAATTCCTCGCCGGAGGCACCGACGCAGTCGCCTTGAATGAGAGTCTCATGTTCCGTCTACCGAGAATCTAATGGCTCGCACTCGCCGTACTCCCCGCCGCCGTTTGCGCCACGCGCTGTGCCCGGTTCGAGCCGGCGCCCGCCGCACCCGCCGACCAGGCGACCATCTATCTGTACCGCGACTCCGGATTCATCGGGGGCGCCGTCGCATTCACCGTCCGCGCCAATGGCGCGGAAATCGGCAAGCTGCCGCCGGGCGGCTATTTCTCGTACCGCACCCCGCCGGGCGAGATCGAATTCTCCGCCCAGACCGAAGCGCGAACGTCCGTCACGGTGGACACCAAGGCCGGCCGGACCTACTACGTCAAGGGCAGCGTCGGCGTCGGACTGGTCATGGCGCATCCGCACCTGGTGCTCGTCGCCAACGACGTGGGTGCCCGCGAGATCACGGCCTGCAACCTCGTGTCGGGCACGGCTGCGGCGGCGCCCGAGGGCGAGAGCCGTCCAGTCTCTCCCGGAGGACCGATGGCCGCCGCCGTCATCGACATCGCCGCCACGGACATCGTCAAGTCGCCCGCCCAGGCGATCCCGGCGGACCTCGAAGTGATCGATCGCCGCTCGCGGATCACCCTGGAGCGCACGACCATCGGGCATCGCACGATGAGCAGCGTGGTGCTGCGCCCGAACGAGACCGA
>JAJXZV010000285.1 GCA_021779875.1 Pseudomonadota bacterium | reverse complement strand
CGAAATAGGCCGCGAATTTGATCTGGCTGATGACGAAGGTCGCGTTCGGGTGGCCGAGCGCCACGGTCGGCGCGACGCTCACCGAATCGCGCATGCCGTGCGTCGGATCGTCGAGCGGCGAGCGCAGGTCGGTCGAATCGTAGCTCACGCTCAAGGGCGCGGCGAGCAGGGTGTAATTGCGGCTCACTCCGGCCTGCAGGACCTGCTCATCGGTGCTGGAGAAGCCGGCGCTCGCGCTCCAGTCGCGCGACAGCTTGCGCGACAGCGTCACGCCGGCCGTGCGCGCGGTCTGATCATAGGCTTGCAGCGACTGCTTGATCCCATCCACCGCGACCTGCAGCGATTGGTCGGCGCGCAGGAAATTCGGCAGCAACAGCTTCACATTGGCGTCGTAGCCGACCGCGGTGGTCGCGTTGCCGCCGAGATCGAGCGCGGTGCCCGAGAAGGTCAACTCGCCTGCGCCTCCGAACACGTTGCGGTCGGTCCAGGTCAGGCCGCCGCTGCCGCCGAGATCGCTCGAATACGCCGCATTCACGCCGGCCGCATGGCGCGGCCGCTCGCGCAGGCGGATCGTGATGGGCACACCGCCGGTCTCGTCGACCGCATCGCCGAGCCGCATGCTCACCGAGGCGAACGGGCCGAGCGCCAGCAGGTCGTTGCGCGCGCGCTCGACGGCCGCCGCGCTGAACGGCTGACCCGTGCGCAGCTTCATGCCCTTGCGCACCATGCGCTCGTGCACGCGCTTCAGCCCCTCGATGTGGATCGCGCCGATCGGCACCTGCGCGCCGGCGGTTGCGTGAAACACGAGGTCGAGCACCGGGGCCTCGGGGTCTTGATAGGCGACCGGAGGATCGACCCGCGCGAAGGCGTAGCCGTGTTCCTGCAGCACGCCGAGCAGCCGCGTGCCGGCCGCGAGCACCGTGGCGGCCACCGCCGGATCGCCCGGGGAGAGACCGAGTGCGCCGCGCGCGAACGCGGGCAGTTCGCCATCCACCTCGATGCGCCGCAGGCGGTACTGCGGCCCGGGCTCGAAGCCCACGTCCACCCTGGCCTCCCGCCCCTTCGGCAGTCCCTCGAGCGCCGGTGCGAGGTCCGGATCGTCGAGACTCCTGCCTTCGATCTCGATCTTGACCACGCACTCGTAGTACCCGAAGCTCTCGAGCGCGGTGCGCAGCCGGTCGGCGTCGTTGCGCGCCCGCGCGATCAGGCCGAACGGGCTGACCGGCGCCGCTGCGCGCAGGGAGCGCAGCTCCGAGGCGGCCTGCAGCGTCGCATCCATCGCATCGCTCCCGGTGGTCGCGAGCTCGACCCGATACGTGAGCGGATCTGCGGCCCGCGCCGGCGCCGCGCCGAACGCGACCACGAGTACGCAGAGAACCGCGAGAATTCGCAACCTGTTCATCGTCTGGCCGATTTCCGGACGCGGCACCCGCGCCCCCAGTGTTACATTATCATCCGCCTATGCGCAGTACGTATTCTCCCGGCGATCCGTGCACCCCGTGTCATCGCTGATCGTCTGTCACGCATGCGATCTGGTCCAGCGGCTGGAGCGCCCCGACGCCCCTGCGCGCCTGCGCTGCGCGCGCTGCCGCGCCGAGCTGTGGCGGCGGAGCGGCGCGCGCCGGGACCAGGCACTGGCGCTGTGCGCGACCGCGCTGCTGCTGCTCGGCCCGAGCCTTTCCTATCCGTTGATGAGCATGAGCCTGGAGGATGCGACGCGCGCTACCACGCTGCCGGGCGCCGCGTCCGCGCTGTTCCTGCAAGGCTATCCGGTGCTCGGGAGCCTGGTGCTGGTCACGGCGATCCTGGTGCCGCTCGTGCAGCTGCTCGCGCTGTCCTATGTGCTGGCCTCGCTCGCCTGGCGAGCCTCGGCGCCCGGCGCCCAGGCGCTGCTGCGCCTGCTCGCGCTGCTGCGCCCCTGGGCGATGAGCGAGGTGTTCCTGCTCGGCGCGCTGGTGGCGCTGGTCAAGCTCGCGGGCCTCGCACAGGTGCTGCCCGGCATCGCGCTCGCGTGCTACGCGGCGTTCATGGTCGTGCTGGCGGCGCTCGCATGGGTCGCGCCGCCCGAGCAGGTATGGGCTTGGATCGAGGAAGCCGGATGGCCCGCGCGCTCGTGACCGGCCGCAGCCTCGGGCTGCGCGTGTGCATGCGCTGCCGGGCGACGGCGCGCGCGGGCTCGGCGGCGCGCGCCTTCTGCCCGCGCTGCCACGCGCCGCTGCCGGTGCGCAAGCCGCGCAGCGCAGCGACCTGCGCCGCACTGCTCGCGACCGCGGCGCTGCTGTACGTGCCGGCGAACCTGCTGCCCGTCATGTACACGCGCACCATGTTCGGCGAGGACGACGACACCATCCTGAGCGGCGTGCTCGCGCTGATCCACCAGGGCGCGTGGCCGCTCGCGCTGGTGGTGTTCTTCGCGAGCATCGTGGTGCCGCTGCTCAAGCTGGTGGCGCTCGGCTGGCTGCTGCTCGGCGTGGGCCGGATGACCGCCGAGCAGGCGCTGCCGCGGGCACGCCTGTTCCGGGTGGTCGAGTTCGTGGGCCGCTGGTCGATGCTCGACATCTACGCGGTCGCCCTGCTCGCGAGCCTGGTGCAGTTCCGGACGCTCGCGAACGTGCGGGTCGGCACGGGCGCCCTCGCCTTCGGCGCCGTGGTGACGCTCACCATGCTCGCCGCCCAGACCTTCGACGAACGGCTGCTGTGGGACGGGCCGGGCGATGAGTGAGCCGGGACTGCCGCCGCTCGAGGAGTTGCCGCAGGCGCGGCCCGATCCGCCGCGCAGCCGGCGGCTGCCGCTCGTGTGGATCCTGCCGGCCACCGTCGCGGTGCTCGCCGCGCTCGTGGTGATCCAGCAGCGCCTCGCCCAGGGACCGACCATCGAGATCGGCTTCCGCACGGTCGAGGGGCTCGAGCCGAACAAGACCAAGATCCGCTATCGCGACGTGGAAGTCGGCGAGGTCACCGCGATCCACGTCGCCCCCGACCGCAAGCAGGTCATGGTGACGGCCCGCATCCACCGGGACGCGCGCGACTACCTGGTCGAGGACACGCGCTTCTGGATCGTGCGGCCGCGCGTCGCCGGCGGCAACGTCTCGGGACTCGGCACCCTGGTGTCCGGCGCGTACATCGGCATGGACGTCGGCCGCTCGACCGCCGAGCGCGACCGCTTCGAGGGGCTCGAGACCCCGCCGATCGTGACCTTCGACGTCCCGGGCCGGGAATTCGTCCTGCACGCCGAGGACATCGGCTCGGTGGGCGTCGGCTCGGCGCTCTATTACCGGCACATCTCCGCCGGCCAGGTGGTCGCCTACGCGCTCGATCCCGGTGGCGCGAGCGTCACCATGCGGGTGTTCGTGTACGCGCCGTTCGACGCCTACGTCACCGCCGCCACGCGCTTCTGGCAGGCGAGCGGCATCGACATGTCGGTCGACTCGGAGGGATTGAAGCTGCACACCGAGTCGCTCACCGCGCTGCTCGAGGGCGGGATCGCATTCCAGAACCCGCCCGGCGCCGAGCCGGCCGCGAGCGCGCCCGCCGACGCCGCCTTCACGCTGTTCGCCGATCGCGACCGCGCGATGCGCCAGCCCGAGACCCAGGTGGACACCTTCGTGATGTACTTCAAGGGCTCGCTGCGCGGCCTCGCCGTGGGCGCCCCGGTAGACCTCGGCGGCATCGTGATCGGCGAGGTCAAGGGCGTGTCGGTCGAATACGACCGCGCGGCGGGGGAGCTGCGCTTTCCCGTCGAAGTGGACATCTTCCCCCAGCGCATCCGGGGCCGCCGCGGCGCCGCGCCCAAGGCGGCCCGCGCGCTGATCGACGACATGGTGGCGCATGGCCTGCGCGCGGAGATCCGGACCGGCAACCTGCTCACCGGCCAGAAATACGTGGCGCTCGACGTCCACAAGGACGTGCCCGCCGAGGCCGTCCGCTGGAACGAGCAGCCGGCGGTGTTCCCGACGACCCGCGGCGCGCTCGACGAGATCCAGGAATCCCTCGGCAGCATCGCCAAGAAGCTCGACCGCGTGCCTTTCGACCGCATCTCGGCGCGGCTGCTCGCCACCATGGACGGCCTCGACCGGTCGCTCGAGAGCCTGAACGCCGTGCTGCGGCAGGTCGACACCCGCATCGCCCCGCAGATCGAGGCGACGCTCGTCCAGGCGCAGGCCGCCATGAAGAACGCCCAGGAGGCGCTGGCCGCGGACGGGCCGCTCGAGAGCGACCTGAACGCGGCCTTGCTCGAGCTGGCGCGCGCCGCGAAATCGGTCGACGCGCTGATGGATTACCTGCAACGGCACCCCGAGTCGCTGCTGCGCGGGAAGCCGGGAGATCCGACTCGATGAGCCGTCCCGCCGCGTCGCCCGGCGGGTTGCGGAACACGCTGCC
>JAJXZV010000254.1 GCA_021779875.1 Pseudomonadota bacterium | reverse complement strand
CCTGGCCACGCGGCCGCGAGCCGCCCGCATCCCGGTCGCCGTCGCGGCGGCCCTGGTGATGGCCGATCTCGGCTACGGAGCGGTGCGCATGCGTGAGGTCGACGCCGAGGCGGCCCGGGCGCCGGCCTTGCGCATCGGGCTGGTGCAGCCGAATTTCGCCTACGGCAACGACGGGCAGCTCGCGCGCGAAGAGGCGCTGCGGCAGCTCGCGGCGCTGCAGAGCGAGACCCGCCGCCTCGAACAGGCGGGCGCCGCGCTCGCGGTGTGGAGCGAGGGCAGCTATCCGGCGACGCTGCCGCGGGATCTCGAGCGCGATTTCCCGCCGGAATCGCCGGCCATGATCCGCCGCGACATCGGCGTTCCGGTGATCATCGGCGCCGATACCTACGATCCGCGGCACGACCAGGCCTTCAACTCGGCCCTGCTGCTCGACTCGTCCGGCCGGTTGACCGGACGCTACGACAAGTCCCGGCTGCTCGCCTTCGGCGAGTACATCCCCGGCCTCGACTGGCTGCCGTTCCTGCGCCGGATCATTCCGGCCGGACTCGGCCGCTTCCAGGCCGGCGACGGCCCCGGCGTGTTCGCGTTCGACGCGCCGGACGGTAGGCCCTGGCGCCTCGCGCCGGTGATCTGCTACGAGGACATCATCACCGACTACCTGCGCGAGGTCGGCCGGCGGCACCCGAACCTGCTGGTGAACCTGACCGTGGATTCCTGGTACGGCGCGCGCGCCGAACCCTGGCAGCACCTCGCGCTGGCGACCTTCGCCAGCGTGGAACTGCGTGTCGCGATGGTGCGCGCCGTGAACTCCGGGGTGTCGGCGCTGATCGACCCGGCCGGACGGGTGCGCGTGCACACCTACGCCGACGACCCGTACCTCAATCCGCGGCCGGCCGACGGCGTGGTCGTGAACGCGGCGTGGATGCCGGGCGGCCGCACGCCGTTCGTCGCTTTCGGCAACTGGTTCGCCTACGCCTGCGCCGCGGCCGCCGCGTTCATCGCCTGGCGCGTGCGGCGTCAGCCGAACTGAAAACCCGAAATCCTCTTGCCGTCGATCGCTTCGCCGAAGGTGCGAACCCCGCGGTCGGCACCCGCGGCCCCGGCCGCCACCATCAGGGGCATGAGGTGCTCCTCGCGCGGATGCGATTCGCGTCCGCCCGGCGCCTGGCGCCAGGCCTGCAGCTGCTGCTCGCGGGTCGCCGGGTCGGCCACCGCGGCGCCGAGCCACTCGTCGAACGCCGCCGAGGCCTCGTTGCCGCGGCCGGAGAACATGGCCGCGAGATTGTGATAGCTCATGCCGCTGCCGACGATCAATATGCCCTGCTCGCGCAGGGGCTCGAGCGCCATGCCGATGCGCAGGTGCGCGCCGGCGTCCAGGCCGTGCTGCAGCGACAGCTGCAGAATGGGCACGTCGGCGCGCGGATAGATCAACATGAAGGGCACGAAGACCCCGTGGTCCAGGCCGCGCTTGGCCTCGATGTCGGTCTCGAAGCCGGCCACCTCCAGCAAGGCGCGCACCCGGGGCGCGTACTGCGCGGCGCCGGCGACCGGGTACTTGAGCGAATAGGTCGATTCCGGAAAGCCGTAGTAGTCGTACAGCAGGTGCGGCTTCTCGGCGACGTTGAGCGTCGGGCGCGGTGCCTCCCAGTGGCCGGAGATCGCGAGCACCGCCTTGGGCCGCCCGCCGAGCGACGCATCGATGCCGCGCAGGTAGGCCCCGAGCCCGTCCCAGATGCGCGGCTGGCCCGGCGGAGGGTCGACGAAGAAGCACGGTCCGCCGCCGTGAGGGATGAATAAGGTCGGTAGTCTGTTGTTCGCGTTCACGGCTCGGCCTTTCGCGCCGGCATGAGCCTAGCCCGCGCGGCCGGGTATCGTCAACGAAACCGGGCGCGCAGGTGCGCCCGCGTGATCAGGCGCGCGTGTTCACGCGGCCGCCGGTCGCCGGTGGCTGCGCGCCGAGCGCCTGCTGCAGCGTCTGCGCGGCGCCGGCGCGCAGGTTCTGGGCGGCGCCGATCGGCAGCTGGCCGACGCTGCCGGCGAGCGGCTGCTCGGCGCCGGCCAGCGCGGCGCCGGCCTGCTCGGCCGCGGCCTGCGCGCCGCGATGACGGCCGTGGAGCTGAAAGGTGACCTTGGGCAGGACGTTGGCGCCCGCCCCGATGCTCAGTGTGGACATGGAGACTCCTTCGAGGGATTCGGCAATACCTTGCCGCCGGCGGCGGCCGCCGCGGCGGCCTCTTGCCGCTTGGGGCGACGGCGCCCGCCCGGGGCGGGCCGGCCGACGAGTGACTGCAGGATGGCGATCATCGCCCCGGAGAGCGAGCACGTTCCGTGCCAGGCACTACCGTCCGATGTCGTCCGGGGCCGGACCGGCGAGGTCGCGCGGCGCCACCACGCGCAGCAGATCGATGCGCCGGCGGTCGGCGCGCAGGATGCGGAACTCCAATTCCCCGATGCGGATCGTCTCGCCGCGCCGCGGCAGCCGCCCGAACTCCTGCATCAGCAGGCCGCCGATGGTGTCGTATTCCTCGTCCGTGAACGCCGTGCCGAAGAACTCGTTGAATTCGCCGACGGGCGTGAGCGCGCGCACCGTGAATTCCCGGGGGCTCTCCCGGCGGATCATCAGATCCTCCTCGACGTCGTGCTCGTCGTCGATCTCCCCGACGATCTGCTCGATCACGTCCTCGATGGTCACGAGCCCGCACACCCCGCCGTACTCGTCGACCACCATCGCGATGTGGTTGTGGCTGCGGCGGAACTCCTTGAGCAGCACGTTGAGCCGCTTGCTCTCGGGCACGAACACCGCCGGACGCATGTACTCGCGTATCTCGAAGGGCTCGTCGCCCGCGGCCTGCAGCCGCAGCAGGTCCTTCGCGAGCAGGATGCCGACGATTTCGTCGCGGTCCTCGCCGATCACGGGGAAGCGCGAGTGGCCCGATTCGACCACCCGCTCGACCAGCTTCTCGGGCGGCGCGTCCCGGTCGACGAACACCATCTGGGAGCGCGGCACCATGATGTCGCGCACCTGCATGTCGGCGACCGCGAGCACCCCCTCGAGCATCACCAGCGCGTCGCCGTCGATGAGCCCGCGTTCGCTGGCCTCGCGCAGCGACTCGATCACCTCGGCCAGATCGCGCGGCTCGCCGGACATCGACTGGGTGATGCGCTTTAACCAGCGGCCAGTGCCGCCTTGAGGCTGTTCGGACATGCGCCTGCTAGCATACTCGATCACGAGTAAGGGTCTGAAAATCCCAATTTATCAAGAAGTTGCATCTCGATCCGCTCCATGCGGCGGGCCTCGGCGGCGCGCTCGTGGTCGAAGCCCAAGAGATGCAGCACGCCGTGCACCGTCATGTGCGCCCAGTGCGCCTGGCGCGATTTGCCCTGGGCGCGCGCCTCGCGCTCGACCACCGGGGCGCAGATCACCAGCTCGCCGAGATGGCGGCGGCCGTCGGGGGTCAGCCCCGGGCCGTGAAACGACAGCACGTTGGTGGGCTTGTCCTTGAGACGGTAGCGGGCATTCAAGGTGCGGCTGCGTGCCGCGCCCACCACCCGGATCGACAGCACGGCGGTCGGCCGCCGCGCCCCGGACGCGGCCGGCGCCGCAAGCGCGGTCCTGGTCCAGAGCAGGAAGTCGGCTCGCCGCGGGACCCAGGGGCGGCGCGCCGCGTACGCCACGTCGAGCTCGGGCGATCGCGGCCGCTTCAAGCCGGACCGTCGGCGGCGCTCACTTCGTACGCCTGCACGATGCGCTGCACCAGCGGATGCCGGACCACGTCGCGTGAATTGAACAGGGTGAACGCGATCCCGCGCACCCCTCGCAGGATGTCGATCACCGTGCGCAGCCCCGACTGCCGGGAACTCGGCAGATCGACCTGGGTGATGTCCCCGGTCACCACGGCCTTCGACCCGAAACCGATGCGCGTGAGGAACATCTTCATCTGCTCGTTGGTGGTGTTCTGCGCCTCGTCCAGGATGACGAAGGAGTCGTTCAAGGAGCGGCCGCGCATGAAGGCGAGCGGCGCGACCTCGATGACGTTGCGCTCGATGAGCTTGGCGACGCGCTCGAAGCCGAGCATCTCGTACAGCGCGTCGTACATCGGCCGCAGGTACGGATCGACCTTCTGCGACAGGTCGCCGGGGAGGAATCCCAGCCGCTCGCCCGCCTCCACCGCGGGCCGCACGAGCACGATGCGACGCACCCGCTCCGATTGCAGCGCCTCGACCGCGCACGCGACGGCGAGATAGGTCTTGCCGGTGCCCGCGGGGCCGATCCCGAAGGTCAGGTCGTGGGTGCGCACGTTGTTCAGGTACTCGGTCTGATTGGCGCCGCGCGCCCGGATGTTGCCGCGCGCCGTCCGCACCCGCAGCTCGTCGGACGGC
>JAJXZV010000116.1 GCA_021779875.1 Pseudomonadota bacterium | reverse complement strand
CCACCCGCGCACCTCGCCGGGCCGGGTGAGCGCGGCGCTGCCGATCACCACGCGCTCGGCGCCGAGATCGAGCACGCGTCGCAGCGCGTCCGCGTCGCGCAGGCCGCCGCCGACCTGCAGCTTCATCGCGCCCCCGGCGGCGAGTGCGGCGATGATGCCGAGATTCGCGGCGCGGCCGTCGCGGGCGCCGTCGAGATCCACGACATGCAGCCAGTCCGCCCCGTAGCCGCGGTATTTCGCCAGCAACTCGGCGGGCTCCGCCGAATAAGGCGTCTCGGCCGCGAAGTCTCCGCGCAGCAGGCGCACACAGCGGCCGCCTCTCAGGTCGATGGCGGGGATCAGGCGCATGATGAGCGCTGCGCCCTCATGCGAGCGCGAGAAAATTGCGCAGCAGGCGTGCGCCCACGGCCGCCGACCGCTCCGGGTGAAACTGCACCCCGAGGAAGTTTCGCCAGCCCACGCAGGCGCTGAACGGCTGCCCGTAGCTCGTGCTCGCGAGCGTCGCGGCACCCACCGGCAGGGCATAGCTGTGCACGAAGTAGACGTAGGGCCGTGCGCCGAGCCCGGCGAGCAACGGCGAGGCGCGCTCGGCCTCGAGCGTGTTCCAGCCCATGTGCGGCACGGGCCGATCGGGGCCGTCGGGGAGCCGGGTGGCCCGTCCCGGGATGACGCCCAGGCAGCGCGCATCGCCTTCCTCCGAGGCCTCGAACAGCAGCTGCATGCCGAGGCAGATGCCGAGCACCGGCTGCGCGAGATCGGGCAGGACCTCGTCGAGGCGCCGCTCCCGCAGGCGCGTCATCGCGTCGGCCGCCGCACCGACGCCCGGCAGGATGACGTGGGTGGCGGCACGGATGCGCCCGCCGTCCGCCGATACCTCGCAGGCCGTGCCCAGCCGCTCGAGCGCGAACCGGAGCGAGGCGATGTTCGCGCCGCCGCTCGCCACGATCACGACGTCGGCGCCGCTCACAGCGTCCCCTTGGTGGAGGGCAGCTCCCCGCCCACCGGGCGCACCGCCTGCCGCAGGCTCCGTCCGACGCTCTTGAAGCAGGCCTCGACCATGTGATGGGTGTTCTCGCCGCGCACCTCGATGTGCAGCGCCGCGCCGAGGGAGTCGGCGAGCGAGCGGAAGAAATGCGGCACGAGCTCGGTGGGCAGTTCGCCCACGCGTTCACGGCCGAACCGGCCCTCCCAGAGGAAGTACGGCCGGCCGGACAGATCGAGCGCCACCCGCGCCTCGGCCTCGTCCATGGGCAGCAGGAAGCCGTAGCGGCCGATGCCGCGCTTGTCGCCGAGCGCCGCCCGCAGCGCCTCGCCCAGGGCGAGGGCGCAATCCTCGACGGTGTGATGCTCGTCCACGTGCAGATCGCCGCGGCAGGCGAGCTCCAGCGAGAAGCCGCCATGGCGCGCGATCTGCTCGATCATGTGGTCGAAGAAGCCGAGCCCGGTGCGCACCGCGATCGGGTCCTCCCGCGACAGGTCGACCCGCACCTCGATCTCGGTCTCCTTGGTCCGCCGCCGCACGCTCGCGCGCCGGCCGGCGCCGAGGATGCGCGCGGCGATGGCGGGCCAGGTTTCGGCGGGCGAGCCGTCGAGCCGGATCCGCAGGCCCTCGATGCCGAGATTGGCCGCGAACTCGAGATCCGTGTCGCGATCGCCCACCATGAAACTGCGCTCGCGGTCGATCTCGTGGTCACGCAGGAACGGATCGAGCATGCCGAGCCGAGGCTTGCGGCACGCGCAGTCCTGGTGCTTGAAGTGCGGGCACAGGTACACCGCCTCGAACTCGATGCCCTGGGAGGCGAACAAATCCAAGATGAACCGGTGCGCCCGATCGAACCGGTCCTGCGGCAGGCTGTCGGTGCCGAGGCCGTCCTGATTGGTCACCACCACGAAGGAATAGCCCGCGCGCTGCAGATCGAGCAGCGCGGGCACCACCCCGGGCATGAGCCGGATCTTGTCCAGGCTGTCCACCTGCTCGTCCGCCGGCTCCTCGTTCAGGGTGCCGTCGCGGTCGAGGAATACGATGCGGCGGCCGCTCACGGGGACCCCAGGCTCACGAGCAGGGCGTCGTTCTGCGCGCGCGTGCCCACGGTCACGCGAATCGATCTCGGCAGCGCCGGGTGGGCGCGCACGTCGCGCACCAGCAGGCCGCCGGCCGCGGCGCGGTGCAATACCAGGTCCGCATCGTGGCAGTCGATCAGGAGGAAGTTCGCGTCGCTCGGCCACACCCGCTGCACCAGCGGGGAGGCTGCGAGGCCCGCGCGCAGATGCTCCCGCTCGGCGAGCAGCGCCTCCACCCGCGCGCGCGAGGCGCGCAGCTCCTCCGGCGCGAGCGCCCGCAGCGCCGCGTCCACCGTGGGTTGCGCGAGCGCGTACGGCGGGATCACCCGCCGCGCGAGCTCGATCACCTCGGCGTGCGCCAGCAGCGCGCCGACCCGCGCGCCGGCGAGCGCGTGCGCCTTCGACAGCGTGCGCAGGATCACGAGCGTCTGAAAGCGGTCGAGCCAGGAGGTCAGGCTCGGGCTGCGCGACCACTCGACGTAGGCCTCGTCGACGACCACCATCGCGCGGCCGTCGAGCGCGCGGCACACCGCGTCGATCGCGCGCGGGTCGAGCAGATTGCCCGTGGGATTGTTCGGCGAGCACAGGTACACGAGTTTGATGCCCGCATGCCACGCCGCCAGCAGCCGCTGCGCATCGAGCGCCCACCCGGCGGCCGCGTCGAGCGGCACCTCGGCGACCGACCCGCCCTGAATGCGCGCCGCGACCTGGTACATGCCGAAGGTCGGCCCGCACTGCAGGATGCCGTCGACGCCGGCGCGAAGGAAGATCCGCGACAGCAGATCGATGGCCTCGTCGCTGCCGCGGGTGACGAGCACGCGCTCGCGCGACGTGCCGTACACCTCGGCCAGCCGTTCGATCAGCGCCGCGGGCTGCGGTTCCGGATATCGGTTCAAGCCCCACGCGCCGTCGTCGCCGGCCGGGCGCCAGGGCGCCTCGTTGGCGTGCAGCCGGGTCAGCGTCGGCGTCCAGAGCGCATGGGCGTAGGGCGAGAGTTCGACGATCTCCGGGCGCGCGAGGCGCCGGGCGGCGCCGGCGGGCGGGTCCTGCGGCCGCACGGCCCCGCTCACGTCAGCGCCTCCAGGCGCACGGTCACCGCCGCGGCGTGCGCATCCAGGCCCTCCATGTCGGCCAGGGTGCACGCGGTCGGTCCCAGGCCCTTCAATCCCTCGGGGGTCAATTCCTGCACGGTGATGCGCTTCTGGAAATCCTCGAGGCCGAGTCCGCTGTAGGCCTTGGCGTAGCCGTAGGTGGGCAGCGTGTGGTTGGTGCCGCTGCAATAATCGCCCAGGGTTTCGGGGGACCAGTGGCCGAGGAACACCGAACCCGCCGATGCGACCCGGGGCAGCCAGGCGCGCGCATCGTCGATCTGCAGCAGCAGGTGCTCCGGCGCGTACTCGTTGACCAAGTCGAATGCGCTCTCGAGCGAGTCGACCACCAACAGCCGCAGGTGGGCGATCGATTCGCGCAGGATCCCCGCGCGCGCGAGCGGACCGGCCCGAAGCGGCACCTGCTCGGCCACCTCGCGGGCGAGTTCGGCGCTGTCGGTCACCAGGATGGCCTGCGCCTCGGGGCTGTGCTCGGCCTGCGCGAGCAGATCCGCCGCCACGAAGTCGGCGCGCGCGGTCCGGTCGGCGACTACCATCACTTCCGAGACCCCGGCGGGCAGGTCCGCGGCGGCGCCGGCCGGGTCGGCGGCCGCCAGGAGTTTCGCGGCGGTGACCCAGGCGTTGCCCGGCCCGAAGATCTTGTCGCACTTCGGGATGGAGGCGGTGCCGTAAGCCATGGCGGCCACCGCCTGCGCGCCGCCGACCTTGAACACCTGCTGCACGCCGGCGCGGCGGGCCGCGACCAGCACGGCCGGATGGGCGGTGCCGGCGCGCGACGGCGCGGTGCACATCACCCGCACCGGACAGCCGGCGAGCGCGGCGGGCACGGCGAGCATGACGGCGGTGGAGGGCAGCGGCGCCGTGCCCGCCGGGACGTACAGGCCGACGGCGCGCACCGGCACGCTCAGCCGTTCGCAGAGCACGCCGGGGGCGGTCTCGACGCGCAGCGGCGCGCCTCCTTGAGCGCCATGGAATCGGCGCACCGTCTCGATGGCGGTGTCGATGGCCGCGTGCTGCGCGGCGTCGAGCGCGCGCTCGGCCGCGGCGAACTCCGCCTCGCCGACCCGCAGGTCCTCGATCCGAACTCCGTCGAAGGCCAGGGTGTAGTCGCGCAGCACGGCGTCGCCGCCGCGGCGCACCGCGTCGACGATCTCGCGCGCCGCGGCGGCGATGCGTGCGGCGTCGCGTTCGGCGGGGCGCGCGAGCGCCGCGCG
>JAJXZV010000381.1 GCA_021779875.1 Pseudomonadota bacterium | reverse complement strand
ACTCGAGCGACTGAATTTGCATCCATACGTCACCGAACAACGTCATCTCGATGACATCGGCACGGCCCTGATCGAGTTCGGCCGCCTGGCCGGCACGCAGCGGGTCGCCGACGAGTCGGCGCGCCGTTACGCCCTGGATCTGGCCGCGCTGCGCGCCCGGTACGCCGGCCGCGCGCGGCTCACGGTCTTCTACCAGGTCTGGGATCGGCCGCTGTACACCTTGTCCGGTGCGCACCCGTTGAGCGAGGTCCTGCGCCTGTGCGGCGGCGAGAACGTGTTCGCGGACCTGGGGCCGCTGGCACCGGAGGTCGATCGGGAAGCCGTGCTCGAACGCGATCCCGAGGTCATCCTGATCGGCGCGGACGGCGCCGAGGGGGCCCGGCAGGTGCGTGATTGGGCGAGGTTCACGAGCCTGCGCGCGGTGGCGCACGCCGCGGTCTTCACCGTCGATCCGTCGTTGCTCGGCCGCATGACGCCGCGCATCCTCGAGGGCGCACGCCAGGTGTGCGAGCGCCTCGACGCGGCCCGCACCGCCGTCCACGGAGCGCACTGAACCCGTGCGCCGGCCGTGGCATCGAGCGCTGCTGCTGGCGGCGGCCGCCGCGGGCTTGGCGCGTGCGGCCGAGCCGGCGCCCGCGGGCACGGCACCCGGCGGGCCGGAGCCGCAGTCGGCGATCTCGCACGACTCGCCGCCGCCCCAGGGCATCGCGCGCTGGCTCGATCCGACGGCGGCGCCATTCATACCGGTGCCGGAGATCGACGTGGATCCGAACAGCGGCACGACCCTCGGACTGATACCGACCTGGCTCGTGACCGACGCCCAGGGCCAGGTGCGCAGGATCATCGCCCCGGACGTGCTCTACAACCCCTATTTCGGATACGGCGCGCGCGGCCGGATCTTCTCCTATCCGTCCGAGGACACCCAGTGGTCGGTGGTGGCGGGCGCGAAGCAGCGCGTCGAGAGCGAGTTCGACTACGAATACCAGACCGGGCGGCTGCGCGACACGACGTGGTCCTTCACCGGCAGCGCCGTCTACGACCGCAGCGGCACGCCGCGTTTCTACGGCATCGGCAACAACTCCACCATCTACGACGAGACCAACTACACGCTGCAGCAGAAGTACGTGCAGACCAACGTCGGCTGGAACGTGAATCGCGAGCTGCAGCTGTCCTACACGCTGCGAATGCGCGAGGTGGACGTGCAGCCCGGCACGCTCGCGGGGATCGCCTCGCTGCAGTCGCGCTTCGGGCAGATCCTCGGCGTCGGCACGAATCACGAGGTGCTGAACCGGTTCGCGGTCACCTACGACACGCGCGACGACCCCACGGTGCCGACGCACGGCGGCGCCTACACCGTGTTCGGCGGGGTGGCCGACCGCACCGGCATCTTCCACGCCTCGCTGTACAGCGTCGTCGGCATCGATGCGAAGCAGCTCTGGTCGCTCGCCCCGGGCGAGGTGATCGTGGTGCACGGTGCGCTGCGCTACATGCCCGGCACTGCCCACGTGCCGTTCTGGAGCCTGTCGACCCTCGGCGGCGCCACCAGCGTCATCGGCGAGCAGCAGCCGCTGCGCGGCTTCGGCGAGGGGCGCTTCTACGATCGCAACGCCTTCTCCTCGAGCCTCGAGTACCGCCACCGGATCGCCTCGGTGGACGCGATGTCGACGCGCATCGACGTCGAGGCGACGCCGTTCATCGACGCCGGCGAGGTGTTCGCGCATTCACGCACCTCGCCGGTATCGCACCTTCACAAGGTCGCCGGCCTCGGCTTTCGGGGCATCGCGAGCCCCTTCGTCGTGGGCTACGTGGACATCGGCTACGGCTCCGAGGGCGCCGCCGTGTTCACCGGCATCAATTATCCGTTTTGAAGAGGCGCTCATGAGCGATTCGGTTTTTCACCGCCTGGGAGTCGGGGTCGCACGTCATCCGGTGCCGGTGCTCGGCGCGTGGCTCGTGGCGATCGCGCTCGGCGTCTGGGGCTCCGGCCGGTTCGACGGCGCGGCGCAGAACGGCACCTCGGGGATCTACGGCAGCGCCTCGTACGCGGTCAGCGAGACCCTGCGAACCGAGTTCGACAATCCGTTCCTGGATCCCATCGTGGTGGTCGCCGCGACCCCGGCACTGGATCCCGGCGCCGCGGCGCTCGCCGGCTGGAACCGGGAGGCGGCCGCGGCGCTGCGAGCGGTGCCCGGCGTCGCGGCGGTGGCCGACTACCCCGAGACCCCGGATCCGCAGCTGCGGGCGGACGGCGGCCATCTGTCGATCATCCTGGTCGGGCTCGCGGACAACGACGTGCCCGCGCAGCAACGGGCGGTGCCGTTGCTGCGCGCCGCCGTGGCGCCGCTGCGTGCGCGCCTGCTCGCCGCGGACCCCTCGGCGGTGCTCGCGGTCACCGGCGGTCCCGCGGTGGACTACGACATCAACACCGCGAGCGCCGAGGGCGGCGATCACGCCGAGAAGCGGGCGCTGCCGCTGACGCTCGCCATCCTGCTGCTCGCCTTCGGCACGCTGGTCGCGGCGGCGCTGCCGTTCCTGGTCGGTCTCGCGACCACGATGGTCTCGCTCGGTCTGGCCTTCCTGCTCGCCAAGCTCATGCCGGTGTCGAACCTGCTCGGCAACGTGGTCACCATGATCGGGCTCGCGGTGGGCATCGATTATTCGCTGCTCATGGTCAAGGATTTCCGGGAGAGGCGGGCGCGGCTCGCGGCGCTCGAGTCGGTGGCGCAGACCGTGGCCGAGGCCGGCACCACCATACTGTGGTCCGGCGCCACCGTCGCGCTGGGCCTGCTCGGACTGCTGTGGAGCCCCATTCTCGAGACGCGCAGCGTCGGCATCGGCGGCGCGCTGGTGGTGGCGGTCTCCGTGGCCGCGGCGCTCACCCTCCTGCCCGCCTGTCTGGCGCTGCTCGACACCCGGCTGGAGAGGCTGCCCATCCTGCGACGCCGCCCGGCCGAAGGCCGTGCCGAGGCCCGATGGGAGCGGCTGGCGGCGTGGATCGTGCGCCGGCCGCGGTCGACGCTCGTGGTCTCGGGGCTCGGCGTGCTGCTGCTCGCCCTGCCGATGCTCGGCGCGCGCAGCGGTTTCAGCAACGAGCCCTGGTTCATGCCCAGGGGCCTCGAGTCGCGCACGGGCGCGGATCTGCTGGCGAGGGGCCGGTCGGACACGGCCGCGCTCACGACCCGCATCCTGCTGCGCGCGACCGACGGGCAGCCGGTGGATGCGCCGGCGCATCGCGCCGCGCTGGCGGCCTACCTCGCGGCTCTGCACGCCGACCGGCGGGTGGCCGCGGTCGCCTCGCCGTTCGAGCCGGGGGTCGCGGTGCCGCTGTATCTGAGCCACGACCGGCGCACGGCGCTGCTCGAGGTCATGCCCGCGGGGCAGCTCTCGACCCGTCAGATCCAGCAGCTCGCGCGCGACCTCAAGGCCGTCGTGCCGGCCGGCCCGTTCACCGTGACCGTCGGCGGGACGCCGGGCTATTACAACGACTTCAGCGACTCGATGTGGACGAGCCTGCCGCGGGTGTTCGGCTTCGTGATCGCCAGCACCCTGGTGCTGCTGTTCGCGGCGTTCCGCTCGTATCTGCTGCCGCTCAAGGCCGTGCTCGCGAACCTGCTGGCCATCGCGGCCGGGCTCGGCGCGGTGACCGCCATCTTCCAATTCGGCTGGCTGCACCACCTGGTGGGCCTCGAGCGGCCCTTCGCCTCCATACCCCTCGAAGTTCCGCTCATGATCTTCTGCCTGAGTTTCGGGCTGTCGATGGATTACGAACTGTTCCTGCTGTTTCGCATCCGGCGCGAGTACCTCGCGCACGGCGACAACGACCGCGCGACCATCGCCGGGCTGGCGGCGGTCGGGCCGGTGATCACCGGCGCGGGCCTGATCATGACGGCGGTCTTCGGCGCCTTCGTGAGCGCCGATCTGCCGGCGCTGAAGATGATCGGCGTGGGTTTGTGCATGGCGGTATTGGTGGACTCGACCGTGATCCGCGCCTTCGTCGTGCCGGCCTTCATGAGCGTGGCGGGGCGCTGGAACTGGTATCCGGGCGTCTCCAATGAAAGACACTAGTGCGATGCACCGCATCGGGCTTATGGTCGGCGTTTGACCACGTCAACTGCGGGAGGATCCGATCATGGCTCTCTGGAAAGAAAATCCCATTCCCACGTCCACGCCGCCGTCGAGCGCGCCGGCCATCCCGCCCACGGCGGCTCCGGCCGCGGATCGTGGCGCGCCGGAACGCGGCATCGTCGATCGGGGCGCAGCCGACGCGGCCGCGTCGCGCCGCCCCATGCCGCGCGAGCGCGGCGCCGTCGAGGGCGGGGAGTCGGTGATCGCCGCCCATCTCAGCATCGAGGGCAAGATCGAGGGCAAGGGCAACGTGCGCATGGCCGGC
>JAJXZV010000371.1 GCA_021779875.1 Pseudomonadota bacterium | reverse complement strand
CCTGATGAGCGCGGCGCCGCCGCTCTGCACGTCGACCTCGACGCGCCGCGCCCCCGCATCGAGCGAGTTCTCGACCAGCTCCTTGATCACGGAAGCCGGCCGCTCGATCACCTCGCCGGCGGCGATCTGGTTGACGAGTTCGTCGGGCAGGACTTGGATGGGCATGGGCGTTCCTCGCGGAGCGCCCATTCTCGCACAGCGCGCTTAAGCCCCGTCGCCGCGCTCAGCCGCCGGAGCCGGCCGCGGCGCCGGCCGCGAGCTGCGCGATGCGGGTCCCGGGCGGCGGATCGGCGTAGAAGTATCGACGCAGGCCGTCGCGGATGGCGCCCGCGAGCTTTGCTTGATGGCCCGCCGCGCGCAGGCGCTGCTCCTCCTGCGGATTGGAGATGTAGGCGGTCTCCACCAGCATCGAGGGGAGATCCGGGGACTTCAGCACCACGAAGCGCGCCTGCTGCACCAGGGGCTTGCGCACCTCGCCCACGCGGTTCAGCTGGTGCAGCACCTGCTCGGCCGCCGCGTGGCTCGCGCTCAACGCCGCCGACTGGGACAGGTCGAGCAGCACCGAGGCGAGCACGTCGCTCTTGTCCTCGAGCGAGACGCCGCCGATCAGGTCGGACGCGTTCTCCCGCTCGGCGAGCCAGCGCGCCGCCTCGTCCGTGGCGCCCCGCTGCGACAGGATGTACACCGACGAGCCGTCGACGCTGCGGTCACGGATCGAGTCGGCGTGCACGGAGACGAACAGGTCGGCCTGCCGGGCCCGGGCACGGCGCATCCGGTCGCGCAGCGGCACGAAATAATCGCCGTCGCGGGTCAGCACCGCCCGCATGCCCGGCTCTTGGTCGATCTGCTGCGCGAGCGCCCGCGCGATGGCGAGCACCACGTCCTTCTCGCGGGTGCCGTGCAGCCCGATGGCGCCCGGATCCTCCCCGCCATGACCGGCATCGACCGCGATGATCAGATCGCGCGCCTCGGGCCGGGCGTGTTCCACCTTGACCGGGGTCTCGGCGCCGCCCGCGCCGCCCAGGTCGACCACCAGCCGATAGCCGTAGCGCCGGTTCGGTGCGGTCAGGAAACTCTTGGCGCGCGCCGCGTGGGTCAGATCGAGCACGATGCGCAGATTCCCGCCGGCGGGGGGCGACAGGCGCACCTGGCGCACCACCCCCGCGCCGCCGGGGGGGCGCGCGCCGCGGCCGAGCCGGGCGCCGGTCACGTCGAGCACGACGCGGTCCGGGTTCTTGAGGATCAGCAGGCGGTGGGCGGCGCGCCCGGACAAATCGAGCACCACGCGGGCGCTCTCGGGACCCGCCCACAGGCGCACGTCGCGCACATCCACCGCCGGGGCGGCCGACGCGGCGGCGGCGCCCGTCAGCGCGGCGAGTCCGGCGATCAAGACCCAGGGCGCGAGGCGTGCTCTCATGAGCACGAACATTATCGCGCCTGCGAGTTGTTTTTCAAGTTAAATTAATGAGATAGGGAGATAAGCTAGCATCGAGCAATAGATTCGCCAGCCACCTCTGCCCGAGTCCCGACGCGGCGCGCACACGGGCGCGCCGCCCCGCTCCGTCGTAGGCGAGCGCGACATCGAGGTCCGGCGCCGGCACGGCGGCGCCGCCCTGCTCCGGCCACTCGATCAGGAACAACCGGTGCGGCAGTGCCTGATCGCGCAATCCCAGGTCGAAGACTTCCTCGGCCGAACGCAGCCGATACAGGTCGACGTGGATGCCGGTCAACGCCGGCAGCTCGTAGGTCTCGACCAGGGTGTAGGTCGGACTGCGCACCGGGCCGCTCACCCCGAGCGCGCGCAGGAGGCTGCGCGCCAAGGCGGTCTTGCCGGTGCCGAGGTCGCCGCGCAGGTGCAGGACGGCGGCGCCACGCGCGAGCACCGCGTCGCCCTGCGGCAACGCGCGCGCCAGCGCCGCGCCGACGGCCTCGGTCGATTCGAGATCCGCCAGGCGCAGCTCGGCATGCTCGCTCTGCGCCTCCAGCATCGTCATGAACAGCCCCCGATCGCCGCAAGTTCCGCCATTATAACGACATGAAACCCCCGGTCCGCCCAGCGCCGGCCCGCCCGGCGCGCCCAATCGACCCCGCCGCCCTGCTGGCGGACGTCCGCCGCTGGGCGGGCGAGCTGGGCTTCGACCAGGTGGGCATCGCACGCATCGACTTGGGCGCCGATGAGGCCCATTTCCTCGACTGGCTGCGGGCCGGATTCCACGGCGAGATGCACTACATGGCGCGTCACGGCGTGCGCCGCTCGCGGCCCAAAGACCTGGTGGCCGGCACCGTGAGCGTGCTGAGCGCGCGCATGGATTACTGGCCGGCCGAGGCCGCGGACGCGGGCCGGGTGCTCGCCGATCCGCGGCTCGGCTACCTGTCGCGCTACGCGCTCGGCCGGGACTATCACAAGGTGCTGCGCTCGCGCCTCGAGCGCCTGACCGAACGCATCGCCGCGGTCGTGGGCCCCTTCGGCCATCGGGTGTTCACCGACAGCGCGCCGGTGCTCGAGAAGGCGCTGGCGCGCGACGCCGGCCTCGGCTGGATCGGCAAGCACACCAACCTGATCGACCGCGCCGCCGGCTCGTATTTTTTCCTGGGCGAGATCTATCTCGATCTCGAGCTGCCGGCCGATGCGCCGGCGAGCGCCCACTGCGGCTCGTGCAGCGCCTGCCTGCCGGCCTGCCCCACCGGCGCGATCGTCGCGCCCTACCGGCTGGACGCGCGCCGCTGCATCTCCTATCTGACCATCGAGCTGAAGGGCTCGATCCCCGAGCCGCTGCGGCCCGCCATCGGCAACCGCATCTACGGCTGCGACGATTGCCAGCTCGTGTGCCCGTGGAACAAGTTCGCGCGCCCGGCGCGCACCGCCGATTTCGCGGTTCGCCACGGCCTCGACGCGCCGCGGCTCGCCGAGCTCATGGGCTGGGACGAGGCGCAGTTCCTCGCGCGCACCGAGGGCAGCGCCATCCGCCGCATCGGCCACGAGCGCTGGTTGCGCAACGTCGCGGTCGCGCTCGGCAACGCGCCCTCGGAGCCTGAGGTGCTCGCGGCGCTCGCGAGCCGGCGGCGGCACGAGTCGGCGCTGGTGCGCGAGCACGTCGAATGGGCGATCGGGCGGCACCGCGCGGCGCACGGTGCGGCGTCCGGCGGCGCGCCGGTCAGCTCGCCGGTCAGCTCGCCGGCAGGAGGCTGCGTCCCGCGGGATTGAAGAAATGCCGCCCGCGGCGTGCCTTGACGATCTCCGCGTAGAGCAGCTGATAGTCGGCGTCGCTGCTCACCGGATCGATGGTCGCGGCGTTGACGATGAGCAGCGGCGAGGCGTCGTAGCCGTGGAAGAAACGCGCGTAGGCCTGCGTGAGCTTCTCGAGATAGCTGCGCTCGATCAGCTGCTCGTGGCGGATGCCGCGCTTGGCGATCCGATCCATCAGCACGTCGACGGGCGCCTGCAGGTACACCACCAGGTCGGGCTTCGGCGCATCGACCACGATCCGCTCGTACACCCGCTCGTACAGCGCGTATTCGGCGTCGTCCAGCGTGACGCGCGCGAACAGCCGGTCCTTGTCGAGCAGATAGTCCGCCACCCGCACCTCGCCGAACAGGTCGCTCTGACGCACGTCCTCCAACTGCCGGGCGCGCTGGAACAGGAAGAACAGCTGCGCCTGGAAGGCCGCGGCCCGGGGGTTCTTGTAGAAGCGCTCGAGGAAGGGGTTCTGGTCGGCCTGCTCGAGCACGAGCTGCGCCCCGAGCGATGCCGCGAGCCGGCGCGCGAGACTGGTCTTGCCGACGCCGATCGGCCCCTCGATCACCACGAATCGATGCGGGATTGCGCTCACCATGCAAGGACTCGTGCTACTCCATACCCGTCAAGCCGTCGGCACCGGATCTCGCCTGGAGATCCGACACCCGGCCCAGACCGGGGATCGTGAGCGTCGGCGCGATGTCCGCCAGAGGATACAGGACGAAATTCCGCTGGGTCACCCCCGGATGCGGCAGGGTCAGCCCCGGCTCCTGCAGCGGCTCGCCGGCCATCCAGATCAGGTCGAGATCGATGATGCGCGGGCCCCAGCGCTCGGCGCGATTGCGCCCCATGCGCCGCTCGGTCTCGAGCAACGCGTCCAGCAAGGCGCGCGCGCCGAGCGTGGTGAGCACGCCGGCCGCCGCGTTCACGAAATCCGGCTGATCCTGCGGCCCCATCGGCCGCGAGCGGTACAGCCGCGACACCGCGACCAGCCGCACGCCCGGGATGGCGCCGATCCGCCCGATCGCCTCCGCGATGCGCGCCGGCGGATCCTCGAGGTTGCTGCCCAGGGCCACGTAGGCGGGCAGCCAGATCGCGCTGGCCGGCGGCGGGGTCAATGGCGCGCCGCGCCTCCGCCGCGACGACGGCGCCGCCGCCGCCGGG
>JAJXZV010000409.1 GCA_021779875.1 Pseudomonadota bacterium | reverse complement strand
GATCGGCACGATCCTGGGCCATGCGGCGCTGATCGGGCAGGCCCGCGGGGCGGCGCCGCTGCTCCTGCTGGACGAACCGGCGGTGCATCTCGATCCCGCTCGCCGGACGGCCCTGTTCGCGGCGCTGCGGCGGCTCGGGGCGCAGGCGGTCCTGACGGGCACCGACGCCGAGACGTTCGCGCCGCTGGCCGGCCACGCGGAGTTCCTGTGCGCCGGCGGCGGGGAATTGCGGCCGGACGGGCGTTTTCCCGGCCCCGAGGGGGCGTTCGGGGCTGGGATACGAACGCTGTAGCGTCTATATACTAGAGTGTTGTTCCCACACCGACTGGAGCCTGCCGCCGGCATGTCCGATCCCGCCGCGCCGACCCCCGATTCCGCCCCGGAGTCCATCCGGCAGCCTGCGCCCGTGCCGGAGGAGAACGGCGCCTATGATGCCTCGTCGATCTCCGTCCTGCGCGGTCTCGACGCCGTCCGCAAGCGTCCGGGCATGTATATCGGCGACACCGATGACGGCTCCGGCCTGCACCACATGGCGTTCGAGATCATCGACAACGCGGTGGACGAGGCACAGGCCGGCTTCGCCACCGCGTGTGAGCTGCTGCTGAACGGCGACGGCTCGGTGACCGTGCGCGACGACGGGCGCGGCATCCCGGTGGACATCCATATCGAGGAAGGCGTCTCCGCGGCCGAGGTCGTGCTGACGCGGCTGCACGCCGGCGGCAAGTTCAACCAGAACAGCTACAAGGTCTCCGGCGGCCTGCACGGCGTCGGCGCCGCCGTGGTCAACGCCCTGTCCGAATGGATGGAGGTGCGTATCTGGCGCGACGGGTTCGAGCATTTCATCCGCTTCCGCAACGGCGACGCTGAGGCGCCGCTGGTCGTGGTCGGCCCCTCCGACCGCCACGGCACCGAGGTGACGTTCAAGCCGAGCCCGGCGACCTTCACCCGCACGGAGTTCGACTACCCGACCCTCGAACGGCGGCTGCGCGAACTCGCGTTTCTCAACTCGGGGATGGCGATCACCCTGCGCGACGAGCGGCATGCCGAGGTCGCGGAGACCGTCATGCGCTACGACGGCGGCCTCGTCGCCTTCGTCGAATGGCTCGACCGCGCGCGCAGCCCGCTGTTCGCGCCGCCGCTGTCGGTCCGCGCGGAGGAGAGCAACGGCATCCGCGTGGAGTTCGCGCTGTCGTGGAACGAGACGTACCACGAGACGATGCTGTGCTTCACCAACAACATCATCCAGCGCGACGGCGGCACGCACCTCGCCGGCTTCCGTCAGGCGCTGACGCGCGTCGTCTCCCGCTATGCCGAAAGCATGTCCAAAAAGGACCAGCCGCAGCTCACCGGCGAGGATCTGCGCGAAGGGCTGACGGCGGTGCTGTCGGTCAAGGTGCCGGACCCGAAGTTCAGCAGCCAGACCAAGGACAAGCTCGTCTCGTCGGAGGTGCAGCCGGTCGTGCACGCCGTCGCGGCGGACGCGATCGCGCACTGGTTCGAGACGCACCCGCGCGAGGCGCGGCTCGTCATGCAGAAGGTGATCGACGCGGCCTCCGCGCGCGAGGCGGCGCGCAAGGCGCGCGAGCTGACGCGGCGCAAGGGCGTGCTCGACATCTCGACCCTGCCCGGCAAGCTCGCGGACTGCCAGGAGCGCGATCCGGCG
The DNA here is from genome assembly GCA_021779875.1 of Pseudomonadota bacterium. Classification (GTDB taxonomy): domain Bacteria; phylum Pseudomonadota; class Gammaproteobacteria; order Steroidobacterales; family Steroidobacteraceae; genus Bog-1198. Next base: position 2,741 of record JAJXZV010000409.1, on the reverse strand, counting down.
AAGTCTGAGATCTTCATCGTCGAGGGCGACAGCGCCGGTGGCTCCGCCAAGCAGGGACGCGACCGCAAGTTCCAGGCGATCCTGCCGCTCAAGGGCAAGATCCTCAACGTGGAGCGTGCGCGCTTCGACCGCATGCTTGGCAGCCAGGAGATCGGCACGCTGATCACCGCCCTCGGCACCGGCATCGGCCGCGGCGAGCCGGAACAGGGCGGCTTCTCGATCGCCAAGCTGCGTTATCACCGCATCGTCATCATGACGGACGCCGACGTGGACGGCAGCCATATCCGCACGCTTTTGCTCACGTTCTTCTTCCGACAGATGCCGGAGCTGATCGAGCGCGGACACCTCTACATCGCGCAGCCGCCGCTATATCGCGCAAAGCGCGGCAACGACGAGCGCTACCTCAAGGACGACCGCGCGATGGAGCAGTATCTGCTCGACAAGGCGCTGGCCGATGCGCGCCTGACCTATGCGGACGGCACGGTGCTGGAAGGCCCGGCCCTCGCGACCGAGGCGGAATGGCTGCGGCAGGTGGCGGCACGGCTGCGTGGCCTCAAACAGGGCATGATCGTGCCGCTGCTGGAGCAGGCGGCGATCGCCGGCGCGCTCACGCCCGATGTCGCGCGCACGCAGGCGGCCGCGCCCGGCCTCGCCGCACGGCTCAACGCCATCTCGGCGCCGGCCGAGCGCGGCTGGACGGTGACGCCCGATCAGGGCGAGATCGTGCTGGCGCGCACGGTGCGCGGCGTGCACGAGATCCACAAGCTCGACGCGGCGCTGCTGCGCAGCGCGGAGGCGCGGTGGCTGGCCGAGCGCAGCGGCCTGATCGCGTCGAAGTTCGACAGTCCGGCCCAGTTGAAGCTCGATACGCTGGAAACCACCGCGGCCGGCCCGGCCTCGCTGTACGATCGCCTGCTGGCGCAGGGACGCAAGGGCCTCGCGGTCAACCGCTTCAAGGGGCTCGGTGAGATGAACCCCGATCAGCTCTGGAAGACCACGCTCGATCCCGCCGTGCGCACGCTGCTGCAGGTGAAGATCGGCGACGCCGAGGACGCGGCGCAGGTTTTCTCGACGCTGATGGGCGACGTCGTGGAGCCGCGGCGGGAGTTCATCGTCGGCAATGCGCTCAAGGTCGCCAATCTCGACGTCTAGCCGCGTCGGCAGCCGGGCCGGGTCGGCGCTTTTGCCGCCGCCGGCCGCGGCCGCGGTCACACCTCAATGACCGTCCCGGTCGCGGCGCTTGCGGCCGTGGATCATGGCGGCGACCAGATTCTCCCGATGCGCGAGGCTCGCCCCCGCAACGCCCAGGAGATGCAGGACGATGAGCCCGAGCGTCACGTTCGCAAGCGTCCCGTGAAGTTCGGCGGCCAGGCTTTCGGCCTCGCCACCAGCGCTTTCGGGCGAGCCGGCCCCTTCGGGCGAGCCGGCGTTATGGCCGTTGGGCGGCGCTGCCGGGGGCCGGGTGGCGACCATGCCCGCGAGCGGTCCGTGGCCGAGTTCTCCATAGGCGACAAGCCCGGTCGCGACGGTCCCGGTCAGACAGGCGAGCAGCGCCAGCACCATAAGGCCACCGGCGGGGCTGTGGCCGAGATACCTGCGGGACCGCCCACGCGCGAGGTTGAATAGGTAACGGGCGGAGCCCACCGGTCCGTAGACGAAATCGCGGAAGCGGGCGTGCTCGCTGCCCACGAAGCCCCAGACAATCCGCACGATCAGGACGGCTCCGAGAACATAGCCGCTGATGACATGCAACTGATCGGGGCCGCCTGCTTCCTCCTCGCCCGAGAGGTAGGAGGTCGCAAAGGCGATGACGAGCAGCCAGTGACCCACTCGGATCAACGGGTCCCATACGGTCACGTCGTCTTGCCGGACCGGGCCCGGCGTTGTTCGGCTGATTGACATCAAAAATGGCCTCCTGGACCGGCGCGCAGACCCGCGCGCACGGCAAGCGAGCATGATCGACCTCGGCGCAAAATATCTCGCGGTTTCGCAATGTCATTGCGGTGGATCAAGGAGGCCGCACCGTGAACGCTGCAGGATTGGGCTTCGGAACCACGTCTATTTCCGAACGACGCCTATCCAGGCTGACCTGTTCAGGTGAGGGTACCATGGCTGTCCGGGCTGTCTTCGCATGCCTTTGCATCAGCTGCGTATGTGCCGCCCCGGCGCTGGCGCAGGACGATCTGATGTCCAGGGCACAGCAGCAATTCAAGCCGATCCCGCAGACGCCGCCCGCGCTACCCGGCAATCCCGCCACCGCCGAAAAGGTGGAGCTGGGCAAGCAGCTCTATTTCGATCCGCGTCTTTCCGCGAGCCATGCGATCAGTTGCAACTCCTGCCACAACCTCGGCCTCGGCGGCGCCGACGCGGAGCCGACATCCATCGGCCATCGCTGGCAGCACGGCGGACGCAACGCCCCGACCGTCTTCAATGCCGTGTTCAACACGGCCCAGTTCTGGGACGGCCGGGCCAAGGATCTCGAGCAGCAGGCCGGGGGACCGATGGTCAATCCGGTGGAAATGGCGTCCCCGACCGACCATGTCGCCGAGCAGCTGAAGGGCATACCCGGATACGGCGTCGCCTTCGCCCGCGCGTTTCCTGGCGAGGCGGACCCCGTCACCCTGGCCAACGTCCAGAAGGCGATCGCGGTGTTCGAGGCGACGCTGATCACGCCGAACGCCCCTTTCGACCGGTTCCTCGGCGGTGACGCCGGCGCCCTCTCGCCCGCGCAGAAGCAGGGG
>JAJXZV010000019.1 GCA_021779875.1 Pseudomonadota bacterium | reverse complement strand
GGCCAGTACGGCGTGCAGTCGCCGCTCGCCAACTCGGGTTTGAAGGTCAACCTCGGCGGCGAGTACCGCGACGAGCGCTCGTTCACCATCCCCGACAACGAGTTCCAGACGGCCGATCTCGCCGGCCAGGGCGGCGCGACGCTGCCGGTGGCGGGCGGCATCGTGTCGCGCGAGGGCTTCCTCGAGGCGCGCATGCCCCTGATCGAGGACAAGCCGGGCGCGCAGTCGTTGGACTTCGAGACCGGCTACCGGTATTCGAGCTACTCGCTGGGCTTCGACACCAACACGTTCAAGTTCGGCCTCGACTGGAAGCCGGTGCAGGACGTGCGCATCCGCGGCAGCTTCTCGCGCGCGGTGCGCGCGCCGAACGTGGCCGAGTTGTTCTCGGCGCAGTCGGTGGGCCTCGACGGCGTGACCGATCCGTGCGCGGGCGCCAACCCGACCTACTCGGCGGCGGCGTGCGCCCGCACGGGCGTGACGGCCGCGCAGTACGGCCACATCGTCCAGAATCCGGCGGCGCAGTACAACGGCTTCACCGGCGGCAATCAGAACCTCTCTCCCGAGACGGCGCTCACGAGCTCCTTCGGTGTCGGTTGGACCCCCGCGTTCATCCCGGGCTTCCGCGCCCAGGTGGACTACTACGACATCAAGATCGAGAACGTCATCCAGACCATCGGCGCGGACACCATCCTGTCGCAGTGTCTGCAGGCGGATCTGTTCTGCAACAACGTCCACCGCGACAACACCGGTTCGCTGTGGTTGACGCCGCAGGGCTTCGTGACCGACCTGCTGGCGAACGTGGGTCAGCTGGAGGAGAAGGGCGTCGACGTCGACGTGTCCTACGCCTTCGACCTGGGCCGGTACGGCAAGATGCGCACGCAGTTGTTGGGCACCTACATCAACGACTACACCATCACGCCGGTGGCCGCACTGGGCTCCACGGCCTTCAACTGCGCCGGCTACTACGGTCCTCACTGCAGCAGCTTCGGCTCGGGTGCGGGTGCGCCGGTGTTCCGCTGGCGCCATCAGCTGGCGACCACCTGGTCGACTCCCTGGCAGGGCCTCGACGTGACGGCGACCTGGCGCTACTACTCGCCGGTGGCGCTGGAGCAGCTGAGCCCGAACCCCAACCTGCAGCTGGGCGGGGGCGCGACCATCGCGAACGGCGGCATCTCCAACACGGATGCGTTCATCAGCTCCTACAGCTACCTCGACCTGACCGCGTCGATGAAGCTGCCGGGCAACGTCACGGTGCGCCTGGGCGTGAACAACATCTTCGACAAGAACCCGCCCGTGATCGGTGCCAGCAACCTGCCGAGCATCGCCGGCAACGGCAACACCATGCCGCAGGTGTACGACGCCCTCGGTCGCTACATCTTCGGCGAAGTCATGGTGCAGTTCTAACGACGACGACGGTTCTTCGGAACCTTACGAGGCGGGGGGCGCAAGCCCTCCGCCTTTTTTATTGCGGGGCCAGAAGCGACCGGATCGGCTCGTATCGGGCCGCCGCCTCGAGCCAGGCGAGGCCGCGCCGGATCTCGGCGCCATGCTCGTGGTCCGCGGCGGCGAGCACCTCCCGGCGCAGGCGCGCATCGTAGGCGTGCTCGGGGGCCTTCGAATACCGGTGCATCCAAGGCGAGGCCAGCAGCGTACGCAGCGCCTCGGGCGAGGGCTCGGTGCCCAACGCGCCGAGGATCGCCGCGAGGCCGCCGCGCGGATCCTCGAGGAAGGCGTCGAAATTCAGCCACCGGGTCCGCCCGGCGTGCGCCAGCGCGGTCCGCCGCAGCGCCAGCAGCTCGCACAGCCAGCTCATCGCCACCCGCTCCCCCTCGGACCTGGGTTGCAGCGTGCGCTCGAGCGCCACGGGGTCGGCGTTCGCCGCCGCGTCGAACTGCGCGAGATGCCCGGCGAGCCGGGCGAGCCGCGCCGGTGCCAGCGCCTCGATCTCGCGGCGCGAATTGGCGCCCGCCATGATGCCGCGCAGGTACGCGAGCGGGTCGACATGGATCAGGACCGCGGCGGCCGTCGGATCCTCGTCGAGGATGGCCGGCGCCAGGTCGTTGACCAGGCTGGTCGCCTTGATGACCGCGCGCTGCCCGGGGTGCCAGGTACGCGACAGCAGGGTCAGGGTGGTTCGCAACGCCAGCGGTGGGGCACCGAGCCGGGAGTCGGCGAGCAGGCGCAGCAGCCGCGGCTCGCGCAGGGCGAAGAAGCCGGCGTGGTCACCGATCAGGCGCGAGATCAGCGTCGAGCCGACGTGCCCGATGTGGAACAGGTAATGGGCCCGCGGAACCCCGGCCGCGGCCGCCTCTTCGATCGGCGCCGCCTCGATGGCCATCCGCGCCCGCGGCCGCGCGAGCAGCCGCTCGTCGAGGAAGCTCGCTTCGCGATAGTCCGCCTCCTCGAGCCGGACGAGATCCACGCCGCCGCCCGGCGCCGAGCCCAGCGGATACCACGCCGGGGAGCGCAGCAGCTCGCCGGCGCCGATCAAGGGCGCCCGAGGCCGGCGTGCACCACCAGGTCGCCTTCCCGGATGTCGAGTCGATCGGCGATCCCGCCCTTCAACTCGAGCACCGCGTGCGCGGTCACGGCCGGGCTGATGATGTCCTCGGACATCGGCGTGGCGCGCCGGGCGATGGCCGCGATGCGTCCCCGGGCGTCGATGAACACGAGATCGAGCGAGAGATACGTGTTCTTCATCCACATCGCGACCCGCTGGTCGGTGGGGAACACGAACAGCATGCCGGCGTGATCGTCCATGTCGCGCACGAACATCAGGCCCTGTTCGCGGCGGCGCGCCGTGTCCGCGCTCCAGATCCGGAAGTCGAGCACCTTGCCGCGGCCGGTGCGGATGGCGAGCGTGCTCTGCGGGAACGCCGAGAGCGGCTCGATGCCGGCTTCCTGCGCGGGCAGCGGCCGCGCGCCGAATACGCCGCCCGCGAGCAGCCATAGACCGAGGGCCAGGGAGGCTCCGGCGCGGGCGCCGGCGGCCCGCCTCGTGGTGAATGTCCGCATCCTAGAAGATCCTCGTGCGCATCAGCCGCGCGCCCGTGCGGCCCGCCACGTTCAAGCATAACCGCAACGGCCGCCTCCGTCGCCGTCCGGCGACGCCGCGCGGGGCACCACTGATCCCTTATGATGAGACGATGAAGAGAGGTCCGGGCATGCGAACGCGTGCGTCAGTGCTGCTGGCTGCGGTGTGCTTGAGCGCCTGCGGGCTGCTCGCGCCGAAATTCGAGAAGCCGACCCTGTCGGTCGTGGACCTGCGCCTGCTCGGCGGCAACTTCATGCAGCAGAGCTTCCTCGCGACCTTCAAGATCCAGAACCCGAACGACCGCGCGCTGCCGGTCAAGGGCCTGCGCGCCGAACTCACGGTCGGCGGCGAGCGGATCGCCACCGGCGTGAGCAACAGCGCCTTCGTGGTCCCCGCCCAGGGCGATGGGCAGTTCGAGATGACCATCACCGCGAACATGGCCGCCGGGATCTTCAAGCTATTGAAGAACGTGGATCGGCGAACCGAGACCATCGACTACGAACTGACCGGCGCGGCACGCATCGATCTGCCCTTCCTCGGCGATCTGCCGTTTCACCAGAACGGTTCCATCCCGCTCCAGGGCATGCTGTCAACACGTTGAATAATAAGTAAATAATTCCCGCCCCGCGCCCTGCGCGGGGTGCGCTCTGCTACACTTTGCCGATCGAATGCACGCGCCGGGCGCCCATGCCGCCCGCCCATCGCCGAGAATTACATGGCCGCCACGCCCTATCAGCAGTTGGAACAGGAGTTTCGCCGCGTGCACGCGTTTCGCGGGGCACTGTCCCTGCTGCGCTGGGACGCCGCGGTGATGATGCCGCGCGGCAGCGCCGACGTGCGCGGCGAGCAGCTCGCGGCGCTCGAGACCGAGCACCACGCGCTGCTCACCACCCCGAAAGTGGCGCGACTGCTGGAGCGTGCCGAGGCCGCGGCCGCGCAGCTCGAGGATTGGGAGCGCGCGAACCTGCGCGAGATGCGCCGGCAGCGCGATCACGCGATCGCGACGCCGCCCTCGCTGATCGCGCGGCTCGCGAAGGCCACCTCGCGCGCCGAGGTGTACTGGGTCGAGGCCCGCAAGGCCAACGACTTCAAGTTGTTCGCGCCGCATCTCGAGGAGGTCGTGCATCTGGTGCGCGACAAGGCGGCGCTGCTCGGCCAGGCGCGCGGTCTCGCGCCCTACGATGCCCTGGTCGACGGCTTCACGCCGGGCATCTCGACCGCCGACATCGACACGATCTTCAAGGCGCTGTCGCGCAAGCTTCCGGGGCTGATCAACGAGGCCATCGAGGTGCAGGCGGCGCGCGCACCCACCGCCCTGTCGGGCAAGTTCAGCGTGGCCCGCCAGCGCTCGCTGGCGGTCGAGGTGCTGAAG
>JAJXZV010000194.1 GCA_021779875.1 Pseudomonadota bacterium | reverse complement strand
CTTCAGCGCATCGGCCTCCGAGATCTTCACCGGCGCGATCCAGGACTACGGCCGCGGCCTGGTCGTCGGTCAGCAGACCTACGGGAAGGGCACGGTTCAGAACTCGCACCCCTTGAACTACACCATCTTCGGCCGCAAGCCCGAACTCGGCCAGCTCAACGTCACGATCGGCAAGTACTACCGCATCACGGGCCAGAGCACCCAGGACCGCGGCGTGACGCCGGACCTCGCGCTGCCCTCGCTGATCGACGCGAACGAGGTCGGTGAGAGCACGCGCGATCGCGCGCTGCCCTGGGACCACATCGAGCCGGCCGCGTTCCAGGTCGAGGGCGACCTGAAGCCGCTCATTCCGGAACTCGAGAAGCTGCACCAGGAGCGCACGGCGAACAGCGCGGACTTCCGCTACCTGCGCGAGGACATCGCCGCCGTCCAGGCGATGCGCGCGCAGAAGAGCCTGTCGCTCAATTTGAAGACCCGCGAAGCGGAGCGCAAGCGCCAGGAATCCCAGCGGCTCGAGCGCGAGAACGCCTGGCTCACGTCCCACGGACAGAAGCCCGTGACCTCGCTCGAGGAGATCAAGGACGATCCTGCCGCGGGCATCCTGCTCGAGGAGACCTCGCAGATCGCCGCCGATCTGTCCCTGATGACGGCGCGCAAGAACGCGCCCACGCAGGCGCACCGCGCCGAGGCCGCCCAGGCGGGCTCCGCGGGCGGCCCGCGCCCTCAGCGCAGCAGCACCGAGTACAGGTCCCAGTAGTCCTCGGCGAGCACGTTCCACGGGGCCGCCGCCGCGGCCTGGCGCGGCGCGCCGGCGAGCGAGTCGACGGTCGGCACCGTGTCGGCCGAATTGCGGTAGGCGCAGGCCGCCCGCAGCCGCTCGAGCCGCGGCTTGAGGGCGGCGGTGAGCTGCTTGCGGTCGGCGATCGCCGCCAGCGCCTTCTGAACGCGGCGCATGTGGTCCTCGCACTCGGCACGGTCGCCGAAGCTCATCTCGTGCACCCGCCGCGCGACCGCCTCCTTGGCCCGCGCGGCGAGACCCTGGGCATCGACGAGCTCGCACAGCAGTTCGGCGAAGCCGATTACCACCAGGTTGATGTTGCGCCGTGCGCCGAGCGAGATGCCGGGAAAGTCGGCGAGCGGCTCCGCGGCGGCCGCGCCCCGCTCGGCGTGCAGCTGCCCGACCGCCGCGTCCGCGACCTCCACCGCCTGCCGCAGGCCGCCGAGCGCCTTCTGCCGCCGGCGGCGCTCGAAGTAGTGCCAGAACGCGGTGAGCCGCTCGATCGCCTCGCGGGCCTCGCCCAGCCTGCGCCTGCGCAGGTCCGCCTCCGCGGCCGCCTGCGCGAGGCGCCGATCGAACTCCGCCAGGATCGCCGCCCTCTCGGCCTCGCGCTCGGCCGTGTGCTTGGCCGTCTCGCGCGCCTCCTGCTGGCGCGTGAGCTCCGAGGCGAACTCCGACAATTGCTGATGGCAGGACTTCCACAGGCCGCGCAACTGGTGGAACACCAGGGCGCTGAAGCCGGTGCGCGGATCGGCCAGGAGATTGCCGAGCGCCTCGAGCTGCTCCTCGACGCGGATGGTCGCGCCTTCCTGCTGCTTCAGCCGGTCGCGCAACAGGTGAAATTCGTCCTGCAGGTCGGCGTAGGCCTTCTTCAGGCCCGCACGGTTCTGGAAGAGCTGCATGAGCCGCTCTTCGTCCGGACGAGCGCCGCGCGCCTCGCCGCCCACCTTCAGGAAACCGAGCTTGTCGATCAAAGTCCCGCCTCGAAACCTGCTGCGCGAGCGGGATCTCCCGTCAGGCCCACACCGTCAGAACCGATGCCCCCGTTCGGCGCAATATTCCAGCCACTTGTTTAACATCATGTTGCGGCTCCAGCGCTGATCCAGTTCACGCTTGAGTCCCGACTCGAGCCGCGCGAGCTGCGGATGCCGCCTGAACCCGTGAAAACTGCGCACTTCCGCCAGGCGCGCATCGTGATACACGCACACCTCGAGGTCCGGATCCCGGACGATCTGCCCGGGCGACTCGAACTCGTAGGTCAGGCGCAGCACGCTCGTGTAGCGCGAAGACTCGACCGGCATGAGATGCAGGTCACAATCGCGCGGCACCCGCGACACCAGGTACTGCCCGATCCTGCGCAGATCCCGCACGAGCCAGCCGAGCCGCACGAAATTGCTTTCGTACAGCGTCATCAGGCTCACGAAGCTGCCCGGCCGGGCCCGCCACGAGGTTTCGCACCATTGATCCGCGATCATGCGCCGACTATAACACGCACGCGGCGCGCGTCATGGGCGCAGCCGGCGCTCGATTCCCGTGCGATCGAGGATGCGGCTCGAGATCTCCTCGATCGAGCACTCGGTGGTGTCGATCACCGGGATGCCGTGGCGCTCGAACAGCGACTCGGCGGCGCGCACCTCGAAAGCCACTTGACCAGTCGAGGAATAGCGGCTATCGGGGCGGCGCTCGTTGCGGATCTGTTGCAGGCGGTCCGGATGGATGGTGAGACCGAACAGCTTGCGCGCGTGCGGCTCGAGCGGCGCGGGGATCTTGCGGGACTCGAGGTCGTCCTCGGTGAGCGGATAGTTCGCGGCGAAGATGCCGTACTGCATCGCGAGGTACAGGCAGGTCGGCGTCTTGCCGGAGCGCGACACGCCGACGAGGATCACGTCGGCGCGCTCGTAATCGCGCACCACCGAGCCGTCGTCGTTCGCCAGCGCGAAATTGGTCGCATCGATGCGGGTCGCGTACGCGTGAGTGTCGGCCATGCGATGGGTGCGGCTCATCGCATGCGAGGACTGCGTCTTCAATTCCTGCTCGAGCGGCGCCAGGAACGGGTCGAAGAAATCGAGAAAAAAACCCTTGCTCTCGCGCACGACGTCGCGCACTCGCTCCTGCACCAGCGTGCTGAACACCACCGGTCGAACGCCCTCCTGATCCGCGACCAGATCGATCTTTCGCACCGCCTCCCTTGCCTTGTCAACGGTGGAGATAAATGGCACAGTGACCTGCCTGAATTCGACCCCGTCGAACTGCGTCATCAGGCTGTGTCCCAGCGTTTCGGCGGTGATGCCGGTCTGGTCGGAGACGAAGAACACGGTACGTTTCTGCACGTTCACCCCAGGATTCGGCGCTTCTGCGCGCGAGTGTTCCACTTAAACCTTCCCCGGACAAGCAGCCCTTCATGAAGCCCTATATCGTTTCCTTCGACAAGCTCAAGAACAAGGACATCGAACTCGTCGGCGGCAAGAACGCATCCATCGGCGAGATGATCTCGGAGTTGGCGGGCCTCGGCGTCTCGGTGCCCGGCGGCTTCGCGACCACCGCGCACGCCTACCGGGATTTCCTCGCCCAGGGCGGGCTCGACCAGAGGATCCGCGACGCGCTCGCGAAGCTCGACGTCGACGACGTCGAGAAGCTCGCCGCCGTGGGGCGGCAGATCCGCGAGTGGATGCTCGCGACGCCGTTCCCGAAGCGCCTGCAGGACGAGGCGCTCGCCGCCTGGCGCGCCATGGGCCAGGGCGACGAATTCGCGGTGGCGGTGCGCTCCTCGGCGACCGCCGAGGACCTGCCGGAAGCCTCGTTCGCCGGGCAGCAGGAGACCTTCCTCAACGTGCGCGGCGAGCAGCACCTGCTCGAGTGCATGCACGAGGTGTTCGCCTCGCTGTTCAACGACCGCGCCATCGCCTATCGCGTGCACAACCACTTCGATCACTCCGCCGTCGCCCTCTCCATCGGCGTGCAGCACATGGTGCGCAGCGACCTCGGCAGCTCGGGCGTGATGTTCACGCTCGATACGGACTCGGGCTTTCGCGACGTGGTGTTCGTCACGGCCTCCTACGGGCTCGGCGAGACCGTGGTCCAGGGCGCGGTCAATCCGGACGAGTTCTACGTGTACAAGCCGGCGCTGCGCGCGGGCCGTCGGGCCATCGTGCGCAAGAACATGGGCGGCAAGGCGATCAAGATGGTCTACGGCGATGCCGGCGCGGCGCAGCGCGTGCGCACGGTGGACGTCGAGCCCGAGGCCCGGCGGCGCTTCTCGCTCGAGGACGCGGACATCATCGAGCTCAGCAAGCAGGCGCTCGCGATCGAGGGCCACTACGGCATGCCCATGGACATCGAGTGGGGCAAGGACGGCGTCACCGGCAAGATCTACATCCTGCAGGCGCGCCCCGAGACGGTCCAGAGCCGCGCCGGACGCTCGATCCAGCGCTTCACGCTCAAGTCCCGTTCCAAGGTGCTGGTGAGCGGCCGCAGCATCGGCCAGCGCATCGGCGCCGGACACGCGCGCGTGATCAAGGACGTCAAGGAGATGGCGCGCGTGCGCGCCGGCGACGTGCTGGTGGCGGACATGACCGATCCGGACTGGGAACCCATCATGAAGCGCGCCTCGGCGATCGTCACCAATCGC
>JAJXZV010000258.1 GCA_021779875.1 Pseudomonadota bacterium | reverse complement strand
CGCCGGCGAAGGCGGGGTCGAACCGCCAGCGGCGCAGCAGCCGGCGCACGCCGAGCGCGCCGAGCGGCAGGCCGGCGGCCACGCCGAGCGCCGGCAACATCGCCCTGCCGCGCAGCAGTTCGAGCAGGCAATCGGCCGCGAAGATCGCCACCCACTGGCCGCGTCCCCAGCGGATGACCGCGCCGACGGCGATGCCGCTCGGCACGATCCACAGCGCACGGCCGCCCAGGCGGGGCAGCAGCAAGGTGGTCAACCATCCGCCCGCGACGATCGCCGCGAACACCAGCAACGGGCGGGCGAGCGCGGCGCCGCGCGCGGGCATGGCTGGCCGGTCCTCGGTGCTCAATGGCGTCCCCTCGCGCGGGCCCGGGAGGGGCCTTCGGGGCAGTTTCCGCCCGGAAGGTCAGCCGATCAAGGCCCGCAGGCGCTGGGTGCGGCTGTCGCCGTCCGCGCCGGCCGCCCGCTGCAGCAGCGCGCGCACTTCCGACGGCGGCAACGCCCGGCTGAACAGGAACCCCTGGGCGGACTGGCAGTCGTGCTGCTGCAGGAACAGCAGCTGCTGGAAGCTCTCGACGCCCTCCGCGACCACGTCGATGCGCAGCGATCGCGACATGGCGATGATGGCCGCGGCGATGGCTTGATCGTCCGCGCAGTCGTGCAGCCGGCGGATGAAGGACTGATCGATCTTCAGGCGGTCCACGGCGAATCGGCTCAGCCGTCCGAGACTCGAGTAACCCGTGCCGAAGTCGTCGATCGCCAGCTGGACCCCCAGCGCCTTCAGCTCCCCGATCGCGCGGTCCGCCCGTTCCTCGTCCTGCATGACCACCGATTCGGTGATCTCCAGCTCGAGCATCGACGGCGGCACGCCGCTCTCCTCGAGGATCCGGGTCACCAGGGCCGGGAATTCCGGCATGACGAACTGCTGCCCGGAGACGTTCACCGCCATGCGCACGAACGGCAGGCCCTCGTCGTGCCATCGCCTGGCCTGGCCGCACGCGGTGCGCAGCACCCACTCCCCGATCGGTTGCACCAACCCGGTCTCCTCGGCCACGGGGATGAACTCCGCGGGCGGCACCGGTCCGAGCTCCTCGTCGGTCCAGCGCAGCAGCGCCTCCAGCCCGGTCAAGGCGCCGCTCGCGACGTCGAACTGCGGCTGGTAGTGCAGCGCGAAGGCCTGCGTCCGCAGGGCCGCGCGCAGCCGCGCCTCGAGCGTGAAGCGCTGCACGGCAACGGTGTTCATCGAGGGATCGAAGTAGTGGGCCGTTCCGGGACCCTTGCGCTTGGCGAAATACATCGCAAGATCCGCGTTGCGCAGCAGCGCATCGACGTCCGCCCCGTCGGCCGGATAGAGCGCGATGCCGACGCTCGGCGTCACGACCACCCGGTGGTCCCCGAGGCGCATCGGCCGCTGAATCCCGGCGATCAGGCGCGCCGCCACCGAGCCGGGCTCCGACGAGGTGCCGACGGCCGGCAGGATGACGATGAACTCGTCGCCGCCGAGGCGCGCGATGTGCGCACCCGGCGGCGAGGAGTCGGCGCCGAGCAGGTGGCGCAGGCGCGAGGCGACCTTGCACAGCAGCTGGTCGCCGACGCCGTGTCCGAGCGTGTCGTTGACCCGCTTGAAGTTGTCGAGATCGAGGTACAGCACGGCGAGCGCGCGGCCGCTCTGGCGGGCGGCCGTCATGGCGCTCTGCAGCCGGGTCCGCGCCTGTTCGCGATTCGGCAAGCCGGTGAGCACGTCGAAGTAGGCGAGCCGCACGATGCGGTGCTCGGCCCGCCATTTGCTCGCGAGCGAGATGGTCATCTGACGCAGCTCCGCCGCGTGAAAGGGCTTGCGCAGATAGGAGAGCTTCTCCTCCGGCGGCACGAGGCTGCCCACGTCGGCGGCGACCACTGCCTGCGAAGCCACGCACACGACGATCTCGATCGCCGGATCGAGTTCGCGAATCTGCGCCGCCGCCCGCAGCCCGTCGGACTCCCCGGGCATGCACAGGGCGATGTAGGCCACGGCGAACGGCCGGCTCGCGGCGAGCGCCTCGCGCACCGCCGCCACCGCGTCCTCGGCATCGCCGCAGAATGCCGGCTCGAAGGCGGTGGTGGAGCCCGAGGCCGCGAGGCCCTCACGTTCCTGGGCCGCCATGCTGAACAGCCGGTCGCGCAGATTGTGGAACACGGCGGTATCGCCGCTCATGTCCGTCCCGAGCAGCACCTCCCGATAGGCCGCCCGCGCGACGGGATCGCCGTCGGCGATCAATACGCGAATGGGTGCGCGCTTGGCGCCCGCGGGGGAACTGGGAACGGACACGGCTTACCTCTTCGATCAGTCAAGTGGCAGGCACGCTACGATGGGCGATCATCCTGATGCCTTGATCGCTTAGATATCAGAGTCCGCCGGGCAAAACCGTACCTGCTTCCGATTTTCCGGGAATGGGCGGGCACCGCGGCCCGCGCGGCGGCAACCCGTCACGCTTCCCCGGGCACGTGCCCGGCCCGGCGCGGCGCTCATTATGTTCAATGCGCGCCGACGGGACCCGTCAGTAGCGCAGCGACAGACAGCTCAGGCCGCCGTCCATCCTGCGGAATTCCGACATGTCGAGCGCCACGGTCCGGATTCCGTTGCGCGTGAGGTCCGCCGCCAGCCGCGGATACCCGGCGGCGATCAGCACCACGTCGTTGACCCGCACGGCGTTGGCCGCGTAGGCCTCCTCCGGCGCGACCTCGATCACCCGGCCGAGCGGCGCGCCGCGCACCGACTCGAGGCAGCCGCGTGCGCCGGTGCCCGCGAGCCAGACGCCCTCGCCGAGGTAGGCGAGCCCCGTCTTGAGGTGCAGCAGGCCCGCGTTCGCACGGATGTCGACGATGCTCGCGCCGTATCCCAGGTCGGCGAGGTGCCCGGCGAGCTGGGCGGCGCCGTGCTCGTCGGTGCGCATCGACACGCCGATGATGAAATGCCCGTCGGCCTCGCACACGTCGCCGCCGTCCACGGTGCCCGGCGCCACCACGTGGCGCAGGTCCGTGAAGCACTCCCGCAGGCAGCGTTCGACGTCCGCCACTTCGCCGCGCCGGCTCGGCGCACCCGGCCGGGTCACGACCGCGCCGCGCGCGGTCAGCACCGCGGTGTCCTCGACGAAAGTGCTGTCCGGGTGGCGCGCGTCCTGCTCGAGGTGGCGAAGCTCGAGCCCCGCCTGTTCGAGCGCGCCGCAGTAGCGCCGGTGCTGTTCGAGGGCCAACGCCAGATTCGGCGGACCCAGGTCCGCGGCGGTCAGCCCCGCGGCGAAGGTGGGCGCGGGCGGGCGCACGATGGCGTGGGTGAATCGCATCGGGAGCGCCGCCGTCAGGCCGCCTGGTTGCGGCCCGCCCGCTTGGCCACTTTCAGCTGCATCTGGGACTTCTCCAGCAGGGCCGCCGGCCCGTCGTCGGCCTCCGGCACGGCGGCGGCCACCCCGATGCTGACGCTCACGTAGCGCAGGACGGTGGAGCGCGGATGGTGGATGCGCAGGTCCCGGACCCGCTCCGTCATGAGGCGTGCGAAGCGCAGCGCCTGTTCGAGATCGAGTCCGGGCGCATAGGCCACGAGGCTGCCGCCCGCGATGCGCGCGGTCACGTCGCTCGAGCGGCGCAGGCAGCCCGAGATGCAATGCGCCACCCGGCGGATGGTCGAATCGCCCGCGGCCCGCCCGAAGGTCGCGTTGTAGGTGTCGAGCGCATCGATGTCGATGGCGAACACGGCGATGCTGCGGCGTTCGCGCTGCGCGATGGCCCAGTCCCGCTTGAGGAGCTCCTCGAGATACGGCAGCGTGTACAGACCCGTCAGCCGGTCGTCGCGGACCGCGAGCGCGGTGGGCTGATGGGCGCCGCTCAGCGAGTCGCGCGCCAGCCGCGAATCCATCCGCAGGCGCTCGCCGGCGTCCCGATGATGGCCGACGTAATGGCTCACGCGGCCCTCCGGATCGAACAGGGGCAGCAGCGTCATCTCGTTCCAGAACACGGTTCCGTCGCGCCGGTAATTGCGCAGCAGTACGCGGCAGGATTCGCCCTTCGCCATGGCCTCGCGCACGCGGTGCCGTCCGTCCTGATCCCGGTCGTCCGCCTGCAGCAGGCGCAGGTTGCGGCCGACGATGTCGCCGGCCGCGTATCCGGTCAGCGACTCGAAGCCCGGATTCACGTAGATCACGGGATGGTCGGGCTCGCGCACGTCGACCAGCGCCACGCCCTCGGGCGAGGACTCGAGCAGCCGCCGATAGATTTCGGGATCCAGGCTCGTCATGAACGCCCCTCCGTGAGCACGAGCGGCGGCGTGGCGGCGAGCGCCGCGAGCCGCTGCACCACCGCGCGCCGATGCTCGCTGCGGCCGAGATCGGCCGGCGGCTCGCCGCGCGCACGCATGCGCACGATGCGCGCGTGCGAGG
>JAJXZV010000310.1 GCA_021779875.1 Pseudomonadota bacterium | reverse complement strand
ATGCCGCCGTCGCCCCCGGATTCCCGGGCGCCGAGGCGCGGGTGCGCCAGGCGCTGCTGCTGAAGCGGCGCGGCAAGGCGGAGGAGGCGCGGCGCATCCTCGCCGACCTCGTCGACGGCGCGCGCCTCGCGCCCGCCCACTATCGACGCGCCCAGGCCGAGTGGCTCGGCATGGCGCGCCGCGAGCTCGGCTGAGGCATGGCCGCCGCGGCACGAGGGCTCGTCGCGATGGTGGCCGCACTGCTGCTCGCGGCGTGCTCGAACCACGCCGAATCGGCGCGGCGCGCGGTGGCCGCCATCGACGGGGCGCTCGCGGCGTGCTCGGCCGACGCCGGCGAATATCTGCCCGACCGGTTGTTCGAGGTCGAGACCCAGCTCGGCGCGCTCAAGGGCCTGCTGGCGCAGCACGACTACGGCGCGGTGGTCGCCGGCGCGCCGGCCGTACTGGCCGCCGCGCAGGCGCTCGGTGCCGCGGCCGCGGCCGAGAAGGACGCGGTGCTGCACGCGCTGCAGGCGCAGTGGGAGGCGCTCGCCGGCGAGCTGCCGGCCGCCGCCGCCGCGCTCGAGCGGCGCCTCGGCGCCGGTACGCCGCCGGCGGGCGCGCGCAGCGGTCTGGACGAGGCGGCGGCCCTGTGGTCGAAGGCCCAGGCGGCTTTCGCGGCGGGCAACCTGGGCGAAGCGGTGTCCGCCGGGCGCCGCAGCCGCGCGGCGCTCGACGCGGTCGCGATGTCGCTCGACGCGGCGGCGGTCCCGCGGCGCTAAGGGGCGAGCGTTCCCTCGCTCACGATCACCGCGTGGCCGCCGATGTGCACGGCGGCGAGCTCGCCGCGCTCGAGCTCGAGCCGCACCGACACCTGGCCGGGCCGCCCCATGTGACGGCCCTGATGGCCGGTGAAGCCGGGTGACTGCCGGCTGAACTGCCCGAGCTCCCAGAGATAGGTCGCGAGCATCGCGTGCGCGTTGCCGCTCACGGGGTCCTCGGGGATGCCCAGCGCGGGGCAGAACATGCGTGACTCGGTCGACGTCTCGTCCGCGCCCCGCTGCAGGAAGAACACGAAGAATCCCTCGGCGCCGAGCTCGATCCCGAGTTCGGTCAGGGTGCCGACGTTCGGTTCGAGATGCTCCAGCGCACGGGCGTCGCCCACCGGGACCAACAGGCGCGCGCCGCCCTTGCGCGCGACGCGCGCCGGCATGACCTCGTGCAGCAGGGTGGCGGGCAGGCGCAGTGCCTCGGCGATCCGCAGCGTGGTCTTGAAGGGCAGCGGGTCGTCCAGATCGGGAAGCGTCTGCCGGAAGCTGATGGTCGCGGCGCCGGCGGCCGGCGAGTCCTCCTCGGCCGTGACTTCGACGATCCCGGTCCCGGAGGACTGGCGCCAGACGCCGCGGCCGCGGCGCCCGAGCGCGAGCAGCACGGCGTGCGCCGCGATCGTCGCGTGGCCCACGAAGGGCGCCTCCTTGCGCGCATTGAAGAAGCGCAGGCGGACGTCGTGATCCGGTGCCGCCGCGGCGAGCACGAAGGCGACCTCGGCATGCGGGAATTCGCGCGCGATGGCCTTGAGCTCGGCCTCGCCGCAGCCGTCCGCGTCCAGCACCACCGTGGCGGGATTGCCGGTGAATCGCGATCGGGTGAATGCGTCGACCTGGAATATGCGCACGGTCCCAAGTTTTACACGCGACGGGCCGTCAAGCTACACTTCGTGCCGCTCCTCATGCGTAGTGCCATAGAAATCAGCATGTATCCGCTGGCCGACGAATACCGGCCGCGGATCCAGGCGTTCATCGACCGCCTGAACACCCACTCCGACCTGGTCGTGACCACCAACTCCCTGAGCACCCAGATCTGGGGGCCGCTCGAGCGCGTCATGGGCGTGCTCGCCGAGGAGATGGCCCGTTCGGCGGAGCGGGGCCCGCAACTGGTTTTCGTCCTGAAGGTGCTGCCGGGCCTGAGTCCGCCGTGATCCGCGAGGTCTCGGCGGCGCTGGCCGAGGCATGGGGCGCGACGAGCTGGGTGGAGGTGGCGGGCGCCGCTCTGGCGGTCGCCTACCTGCTGCTCGTCATCCGCGAGCACGTGCTGTGCTGGGCGGCGGCGTTCGTGAGTTCCTGCCTGTACGTCTGGGTGCTGTTCGGGGCGCATCTCTACATGGAGTCCGTGCTGAACGGCTTCTTCGCCGCCATGGCCGTGTACGGCTACCTGCGGTGGCGCCGCGGCGCCGACGGCGTGCCGCCGCCGGTGCGCCGCTGGCGGCTCTCGTGGCATGCGGCGGGCCTCGCCGGCGCGCTGCTCCTGTCGCTGCTCACCTCGCAGCTGCTGCGCCGGTACACGCCGGCCGCATGGCCCTTCGTCGACTCCCTGGTGACCTGGGCCAGCGCATTCGCGACCTTCCTGGTGGCGCGCAAGGTCTACGAGAACTGGCACTGGTGGCTCGTGATCGATTCGGTCAGCCTGCTGCTGTACTTCATGC
This sequence comes from Pseudomonadota bacterium, assembly GCA_021779875.1. Classification (GTDB taxonomy): domain Bacteria; phylum Pseudomonadota; class Gammaproteobacteria; order Steroidobacterales; family Steroidobacteraceae; genus Bog-1198. The sequence continues at coordinate 1,973 of JAJXZV010000310.1, read as the reverse complement.
GGCATCTGTACGTGACCATGGCGCTGTACGCGCTGTACCTGGTCATGATCGTGGGCGGCATGCGCGCCTGGCGCGCGAGCCTCGGGGCAGCGCCGCGTGCGGCGTGAGTGGTTCGAGGAGCTCGCCCGACGGGTGGTGCCCGGCCGCGGCGACGTGCGGGTGGAGCCGCTGGCGGCCGGCCTCGTGAACGAGACGGTCCGCGTGTGGCGCGACGGGCGCGCCTTCTCGCTGCGCGCGCCCGCGGCCGGCGCGGGCGTCGCGGACGTCGACCGGGAGTGGGAGCGGCGGGTCCTCGAGGAGGCGGCCGCCGCGGGCCTCGCGCCGCCCGCCGAATACTGCGACCCGGATTCGGGGGTGCTGCTGCTGCGCTGGGCGGCCGGGCGCACCTGGACCGCCGCCGAGGTACGCGAGCCGGCGAACATCGAGCGCATCGCGCGGCTCGCGCGGCGCATTCACTCGCTGCCCGTGCCCCGGCCGGCGCGTGTCGTGCCGCCCGCGGACTGGATTTCGCACTACCTGAGGGCGCTCGAGGCGGACGGTGCGCCGCCGGCCGCGCGGGCCGCGATCCCGCCGGCCGCGGTCGAGTCGAGGCTCGCCGCGCTCGAGGCGCTGCCGCCGGGCGGCGAGGCGCTCTGCCATGCAGATCTGCATCCGCACAACCTCGTGGTCGAGGGCGACCGCACCTGGCTGCTCGACTGGGAATACGCGCACGTCTCGCAGCCGCTGTGGGATCTGGCCGGCTGGCTCGCCAACAACCATCTCGGCGAGGACCTCGCGGCGCCGCTGCTGGCGGCCTACCTCGGACGCGCGCCGTCGGACGGCGAGCGGGCTCGGCTCGAACTGCTGGTCTGGCTGTACGACTACGTGTGCGTGCTGTGGAGCGATCTGCACCTGCGCTCGAGCACGGGCGGCGAGGCCGCGGCCCTCGCCGAGAGCGCACGGCGCCGGGCCGCGCGGCTCGCGGCAGCCCCGGTGGTGGCCGCGGGCCGCTTCCGGCACACTAACTGACCCCGCGGGGCCCGAGGGCCCGGCGGCAACCCAAGGCAACGGAGACGGACGAGATGGCGCGGATGATCGTGGTGGATCGTGACGGCAAGCAGCACGAGATCGAGGCCAAAACCGGCCTCAAGATGATGGAGATCCTGCGTGAACTGGATTACGGGGTCGCCGCGATCTGCGGCGGGTTGTGTTCCTGCGCCACCTGTCACGTCTACGTCGATCCGCAGTGGGTGGAGCGCCTGCCGAAGCCGCAGAGCGACGAGGCGGAGTTGCTGAAAGAGCTCGGCGATTACCGGCCGGCCACCTCGCGGTTGTCCTGTCAGGTCGACTTCACCGAGGCGTTGAGCGGCATTCGGGTCGAGATCGCCCCGGATTCCTGACGGCGGCTCAGCGCCGCTCGGTCTGGCGGCGCACCGCCTCCTGGGCCGCGGCGATCGCGGCGGCATCGCCGAGAAAGCGCCGGCCGAGCGGGCGCTGATGGTCGTCGAGTTCGTACAGGATCGGAATTCCGGTCGGGATGTTGAACTCGACGATCTCGCGCTCCGGCATGCCGTCGAGCATCTTGACCAGCGCGCGCAGCGAATTGCCGTGCGCCACCACCAGCACGGTCCGCCCGGCCTGCAATTCCGGCCGGATCCGTGTTTCCCAGTGGGGCAGCACCCGCGCGAGGGTGTCCTTGAGCGATTCGGTGGCGGGCAGCAGCGCCGGATCGACCCCGGCGTAGCGCGGATCGAAGCGTGGATGGCGCGGATCGTCCGCCGCGAGCGCGGGCGGCGGCACGTCGTAGCTGCGCCGCCAGATCTTCACCTGCTCGGCGCCGTGCCGCTCGACGGTGCGCGCCTTGTCGAGACCCTGAAGGGCGCCGTAGTGCCGCTCGTTGAGGCGCCAGCTGTTCTCGACCGGCAGCCACATCCGGTCGATCGCGTCGAGCATCAGCCAGAGCGTGCGGATCGCCCGCTTGAGCACCGAGGTGA
>JAJXZV010000215.1 GCA_021779875.1 Pseudomonadota bacterium | reverse complement strand
GCCGCCGAGGCCGGCGACCGAGGTGTAGAACACGTCGACACCCATCGACAGCGCCGCGTGGACATTGGCGATGCCGAGGCCGCGCGTGTCGTGGAGATGCATGCCGATGCGCGCGGAGGGGGCGAGGCCGCGCACCGCGCCGATCATCCGCTTGACCGCTTCGGGATTGGCCCAGCCCATCGTGTCGGCAATGAACAGCGTCGGGACCGCAACGCCCTCCTCGCCGCACAGGTCGATGACGAAGCGGAAATCGTCGAGCACCCGCTCCTGCGGGATCACCCCCTCGAAGTTGCAGCCGAACGCGGCCATGACATAGGCGGCCTCGACGGTATGGCCCTCGTCGCGGTAGAGGCGCAGCGAGACGCGCTGCTTCTCCCGCATTTCGGCGGCGGAGGCGTTGTTGTTCTGACGAGAGAACGTGTCGGAGGCGTAGAACAGCAGCGCCGGCTCGATATCCACCCGATGCGCCGCGAGCGCCTTGCGGAAGCCTTTGTCATTCAACCACAGCCCCGTGTAGCGGACGCCGGGGACGCGCCGGATGCGCGCGAACAGCTCCGGCGTGTCCGCCATCTGCGGCACCTTCTCCGGGCTGACGAAGCTTCCGACCTGGATGTGCTTGAGCCCGGTCGTGCTCAGCATGTCGATCAGCTCGACGCGCTGCTCGATCGGGTAGATTTTCTTCTCGACCTGGAAGCCCTCGCGCGGGCCCTCCTCACGGAACTCGACGAATTTCGGAAAATCGCTCATTGCCCGTCTCCCTCCGGCATGATCTCGACGACCGGCTGCCCACGCTCGACCATCGCACCCTCGGCGACGAGGACGCGGGTGGCGGCGCCGGTCACGGCCGCCCTGATCGAAATTTCCAGCTTCATCGATTCGAGGATCGCGACCGTCTGCCCCGTCGCGACGACGTCGCCCTCGCGCACCAGGACACGGGTGATCAGGCCGGTGAGCGGCGAGACGAGCACATGATCGGCGGCGGCCTCGCCGGCGGCGAAGGCGAGCGGCGGCGCGGCCTCGAACAATAGCGTGCCGTCCGGCGCGTCGATCTCGACCAAGCCGCCGCCGGCCCGCGCGCCGACGACGAACGTGTCGCCCGCATGGGCAACGCGCCAGCGCCCGGGCGCAATCTCGGTTGCGTCGAACGCGAGCGGCGGCTGGCCGGGCGCGTGGACGACCACCCGCCCGCCCTCGCCGAGCGGCCCCACCCGCAGTTCCTCCGCGGGCAGGCCGGGCGCGGACAGCGTGACACGCTGTCCCGCCTCCTGCACGTCGCCGCCAAGACCGAGCCGCCAGCCGGTGAACCGCTCGCGGTTACGCCACGGGTCGGCGCTTCCCGGCACGCGGCCGGTCATGACGAACAGCACGGCGGCGAGCGCCTGCCACAGCCGGTCGCACCCGCCCGCTTCGGGCTTGATCAGGGCGTGGAGCCGGGCATCGATCCAGCGCGTGTGGATCGCCATCGCCGCGACCTCCGCATCGCGCGCCAGCGCTCGCAGGAAGTCGCGATTCGTCGTCACGCCGTCGACGGCGACGCTGTCGAGCGCCCGCGCGAGCTGCGCCAGCGCCGTCGCCCGGTCCGCCGCGTGGACGGTCAGCTTGGCGATCATCGGGTCATAGAACGGCGTGACGCTGTCGCCCTCCGCGACGCCGGTGTCGACCCGTATGCCATTGGCGCCGGCGTCATCCGGCAGGCGCAGCCGGTTGATCCGCCCGGTCGAGGGCGCGAAGGATTGCGCGGGATCCTCGGCGTAGAGCCGCGCTTCGATGGCATGGCCGCGTCGCGAGACCTGCTCCTGACGCAAGCCCAGGCCTTCGCCCTGGGCGATGCGCAACTGCAACGCGACGAGGTCGAGGCCGGTCACCGCCTCGGTCACGGGATGCTCGACCTGGATGCGCGGATTGACCTCGAGGAAGTAGTAGGCGCCGTCCGCGACCAGGAACTCGACGGTAGCGAGGCCGCGATAGCGCACGGATTGGCCGAGCCGCACCGCGTCGGCGGCCATGCGCTCCAGCAGCGCCGCCGGCAGGCCCCAGGCCGGCGCCTCCTCGATGACCTTCTGGTGCCGCCGTTGCAGCGTGCAGTCGCGCTCGAACAGGTGCAGCACCTGGCCGTCGCCATCGCCAACGATCTGGATTTCCACGTGCCGGGCGTGCGGCAGGTAGCGTTCGACCAGCAGCCCCTCGGACCCGAAGGCGGAGCGCGCCTCGCGCAGCGCCGCCGCGATGTCGCCGGCGAGCGTCGCCTCGTCCTCGACGAGCCGCTGGCCGCGCCCGCCGCCGCCGCCGACCGCCTTGAGCAAAGCGGGCAGGCCCATGCGGAGCACCGCGCGGGCGATGTCGTCCGGGTCCGCGTGCGTCCCGTCTACGCCGGGCACGACCGGGAGGCCGGCCTCGACCGCGGCCCTCTTGGCCGAGGCCTTGTCACCGAACCGCGACAGGGTCGCCGCGTCCGGCCCGACGAAGATGAGGCCGGCCGCCTCGACCGCGGCCGCGAAGGCGGCGTTCTCGGACAGAAAGCCGTAGCCGGGATGGATCGCATCGGCGCCGACGCGGCGGGCGGCGTCGAGCACCGCATCGACCCGCAGATAGCTCTCCGCCGCCGGACCGGCGCCGATCAGTACCGAGCGGCCGATCGCGCGCACGTGCCATGCGGTCGCGTCGGCCTCGGAGTAGACGCCGACCGGCGCGATCCCGAGCGCGCGCGCCGTCCGCGCGATCCGGCAGGCGATCTCGCCCCGGTTGGCGATCAGCAGCGTGGCGATGCGCGACATGGCCGGCTCAGAACCGGAACACGCCGAAGCGGGTCTCGACCTTCGGCCGTCGCGCGGCGATGTCGAGCAGCAGCGCGAGCACGTCGCGCGTCTCGGCGGGCTGCAGGATGCCGTCCACCCACAGATTCGCGGCGAAATTGTACGCATCCTGGAACGTCTCGTATTCCCGCCGGATCGGGGCCCGGAACGCCTCGTCCTCCGCCTCCGTCCAGCGCCGGCCCTCGCGCTCGTTGATCTGCGCCCGCACCTGCGCGAGCACGCTCGCCGCCTGGTCCGGTCCCATGATCGCTGCACGCCCGGTCGGCCAGGCGAACATCGCGTCGGGCTGGAACGGGCGGCCGAGCATCGCGAGATAGCCGGCGCCGTACGATCCGCCGGTGATGATGGTGAATTTCGGCACGCGCGCCGAGGACATGGCCGTGATCATCTTCGCACCCGCCTTGGCGATGCCGGCCTGCTCCACCTCGCGCCCGACCATGAAACCGTTCACGTCGGCGAGGAACAGCAGCGGGATATCGCGCTGCACACAGAGATCGATGAAATGCGTCGCCTTGAGTGCCGCTTCCACGAACAGAACGCCGGTATTGGCGAGGATGCCGACCTCGTGGCCGTGGATGCGCGCCCAGCCGGTCATCAGCGTGTCGCCGTAGAGCGGCTTGAACTCGTGGAAGGCGCTGGCGTCCACCAGCCGGGCGACGATCTCGCGGTTGTCGGTCGGCACCTTGGCGTCGCGGCTGATGATGCCGTGTATCTGCTCGACCGGATATGCCGGCGGCGCGGGCGGGGCTGGTGTCTTGCGCCGCGTGCCGGGCTCGCCGAGATGGGCGACGATTTCGCGCGTGATCGCCAGCGCGTGCGCGTCGTTCTCGGCGAGGTGGTCGGTGACGCCGGAGACCGAGCAGTGCATCTTGCCGCCGCCGAGCGTCTCGTTGTCCACCCGCTCACCGGTTGCGGCATAGGTCAGCTCCGGACCGCCGAGATACATGAAGCCCTGTCCGCGCACGATCACCACCTCGTCGCAGAGCGCCGGGATATAGGCGCCGCCGGCGGTGCACGGCCCCATGACGACCGCGATCTGCGGGATGCCGTCGCCCGACATGCCGACCTGGTTGTGGAAGATCGAGCCGAACTGGCCCTCGTCGGGAAAGATGTTGGCCTGGTCGGGCAGAAAGGCGCCGCCGCTGTCCACCAGCGTGATGACCGGCAGGCGATTGTTCCAGGCGATCCGTTGCGCCCGCACGTGTTTCTTGCACGTCATGCCGAAATAGGTGCCGCCCTTCACGGTCGCGTCGTTGGCGATGACCATGCAGTGACGGCCGGCGACCAGTCCGATGCCGGTGATGATGCCGGCGCCCGGCGGCACGTCCTCGTATTTGCCGAGCCCGGCGAGTTCGCCGAGTTCGAGGAACGGGCTGCCGGGATCGAGCAGCCGCTCCACCCGCTCGCGCGGCAGCAGCTTGCCCTTCTGCTCGTGGCGGGCGCGCGCCTTCTCCGGGCCGCCGAGCCGCTGTTCGCGCCGCAAGGCTTCCAGCGCTTCGATCTTGGCCCGGTAATGCGCCGCATTGGCCCGGAACGCGTCGGAGCCAGTGTCGAGCAGCGATTTGAGGACCGTCATGGCAGCACGGGATCGGCGCGCAGGGTGAGGTTGACCTTGGCGGCGCCGGGCGAG
>JAJXZV010000411.1 GCA_021779875.1 Pseudomonadota bacterium | reverse complement strand
CTCGTGACCGCAGAGGTCGAGCGCATCCAGGCCGAGCGCGGCACGCCCGTACCCGAGCCTGCCTTCTGAGCGTGATCGACCCCGAACAGCTCCCGCGACTCGCGCACAGGCTTGTTGAGCAGTACCGCGAGGTGGAGACACTCGCCTTCGCGCTCACCACCCGGCGACTGGCGAAGGACCTTGACGCCGAGGACTGGGCGGCCGGCCAGCGCGACGCGATCGCGCGCATCGAGCTGTACGAGCAGCGCGTCGGCCGGTGCACCGCGATGCTCGAAGGCCAATTGCTCGGCCGATCCGCCGATGCCGCGCTATGGGCTGCGATCAAGCAAGCCTACGACCAGATCGTGGCGCGCCGCGCCGACGGCGACTTCTACCGCACCTTCTTCAACTCCGTCACCCGGGACCTGTTCCACACCGTCGGCGTGAACCCGGAGGTCGAGTTCTGCGCGACCAGCATCGGGCGCGCCTCCGGCTCGGTGCCGCTGCGCGTCTACCGGGTCGGCGCCTCGCTGCCGGCCGCCGTGCGCGAGATCCTCGCGGACCTGCCGTTCGGTGCCGCGATCGCCCAGCCGGACGCGGAGGTGCACCGGATCAGCGCCGACATCGGCCGCTACTTCGGCACCGGCCGGCCGAGCGGCGCCCCCGAATCCATCGAGCTGATCGAGCCCGTGTTCTACCGCGGCACGCAGGCCTTCGCCGTGGGCCGGATCATCGGCGACGGCTCGCTCACGCCGCTGGTGATCGCCTTTAGCAATTCGCCGGGCGGCGTGCGCATCGAGGCCGTGATGCTCTCGCGCGCCGAGGTCGGCTCGTTGTTCGGGTATGCGCGCTCGTATTTTCACGTCGATCTGCCCGTGGTCAGCGCCGCCATCACGCTGCTGCGCTCGTTCATGCCGCGCAAGTCCATCGACGAGCTGTACACCGTCCTCGGCCGGGCCAAGCAGGGCAAGACCGAGCGCTACTTCGCCCTGCAGCGCCATCTCACCGCCTCCATCGACAGCTTCGTGCACGCCCCGGGCGAGCGCGGCCTGGTGATGATCGTCTTCACCCTGCCCTCGCACGATCTCGTGTTCAAGGTGATCCGGGACCGCTTCGGTCCGCCGAAGACCAGCACCCGGACCGACGTGATCGAGCGCTACCAGTTCGTGTTCCGCCACGACCGGGCCGGCCGGCTGGTGGATGCGCAGGAATTCAAGCGGCTGCGGCTGCCGCTGGCGCGCTTCATGCCCGCACTGGCCGAGGAGCTGCTGGGCCAGGCGGGCGAGACGTGCCGCATCGAGGGCGGCGATCTGATCGTCGAGCATTGCTACATGGAGCGGCGCCTGCGGCCCCTGAACCTGTTCCTGCGCGAAGCGGAGCCGGCGGCCGCCGAGGCCGCGATCCTCGACTACGGCGACGCGCTGCGCGACCTCGCGGCGGGCAACATCTTCCCCGGTGACCTGCTGCTCAAGAATTTCGGCGTCACCAGCCACGGCCGGGTCATCTTCTACGACTACGACGAGATCTGCCCGGTGACCGATTGCGTGTTTCGCGACCTGCCGCGACCGAGCTGCGAGGAGGAGGAGACCAGCGCCGAGCCCTGGTTCCACCACGGCCCGCGCGACGTGTTCCCCGAGCAGTGGCTGCCGTTCCTCGCGATCCCCGACGCTCTGCGGGAGGTGTTCCTCGGGCGCCACGCGCAGCTGCTCACGGCCGCCTGGTGGCGGGCGCAGAGCGCGCGGCTCACGCAGTCGGCCGCCTGAGCGCGGCGCGCGCCAGCACGGATTCCTCGTCGGTGCGGATGACGCGCACGGCGACCGTGCCGGCGCCGATCGAGCCGGCCCCGGCGGCGTTGCGCGCGGCGTCGAGTTCGATCCCGAGAAAGCCCAGATCCTCGCAGATGCGCGCGCGCACCGGCGCCGCGTTCTCGCCGATGCCACCCGAGAACACCAGCGTGTCCAGGCCGCCGAGGGTCGCGGCGAACGCCCCGATGAACTTCCTCACCTGGTGGCAGTACATCGCAACCGCCAACGCGGCGCGCTCGTCGTTCGGCTCGGCCGCCAGCAGGTCGCGCATGTCGGCGCTCGTCTCGGAGACGCCGAGCAGGCCGGACTCGTGGCTGAGCAGCCGCTGCAGCGCCGCGGCGCCGAGCCCTTCGGTGCGCGCGAGGTGCGTGATCACTCCCGGGTCCAGGTCCCCGCAGCGCGTGCTCATCATCACGCCACCGGCCGGCGTGTACCCCATGCTGGTGTCGATGCTGCGGCCGGCGCGCACCGCCGCCAAGCTCGAGCCGTTGCCGAGGTGCGCGAGGATCACGCGGCCGCCGGCCGCCGCCGGGTCGCCGAGCCGCGCCAGCTCGGCGAGCAGGTAGGTGTAGGACAGTCCGTGGAAGCCGTACCGCTGCACGCCCTGCGAGCGGTAGCGGCGCGGGATCGGCAGCACGCTCGCCACCTCCGGCATGCCGCGGTGGAATGCGGTGTCGAAGCACAGCACCTGCGGCACCTCCGGAAGGCGGCGCATCATCGCCTCGATCAGCTCGAGCTCGGCCGGCAGATGCTCCGGATCGTCGGGCGCCATCCCCCGAAGCTGCGCGAGCAGCGCCGGCGTCGCGATCTGCGGCTGCGCGTACTGCATGCCGTGCACCACCCGATGCGCCGCCGCCCGTATGCCGGCGAACTCCGCCCGGCCCTCGAGCCAGCCGATCAGGAACCGCCCGGCGTCCCGGCGGTTCGCCGCGTCGACGCCGAGCACCTGCGCCGGCCGTCCCGGTTCCTCGAAGCGCAGGCTGGCCCCACCCTGCCCGATGCGCTCGATACGCCCCGTCGTCGAGCGCGTCGGCGGCTCGCGCGCCTCGAAGAAGGCGAAGCGGATGCTGGACGAGCCGGCATTGAGCGTCAGAACGGTGTCCATCGCCCGAAGTCTGCCACAGCCGCCCGGCGCGCGATCGACGGGCGATTGACAAGGGTGCCGCGCTCCTGTGGAGTGCCGCCCCCATGGAAGCCTTCTGGATATCGATCACCGGCATCACGATGGCCGAGATCGGCGATCGCACGCAGCTTCTGTCGCTGGTGCTCGCCGCGCGGTTCCGCCGCCCGCTGCCCATCATCGCGGGGATCCTGTGCGCCTCGGTGGCGAACCACGCGGCGGCGGGCCTGATCGGCCACTGGTTCGGCGCTCTGCTCGATCCCCGGGTGCTCGACCGGATCATCGGCGCGAGCATGGTCGCGATGGCGCTGTGGGCGCTGCGGGCGGACCGGCTGGACGAGGACGGCGTGCGCGACGGGTCGGCCGGCGCGTTCGTCGCGACGCTCACCAGCTTCTTCCTCGCCGAGATGGGCGACAAGACGCAGATCGCCACCGTGGCCCTGGCCGCCGCGTACCCCAACCTGCCGGCGGTGGTCGCCGGCACGACCGCGGGCATGCTGATCGCCAACGTGCCCGTGGTGCTGCTCGGCAGGGCGTTCGCGGACCGGCTGCCGATCAAGGCCATGCACTACGCCGCCGCGGCGCTGTTCCTGGTGCTCGGCGCCCTGTTCCTCTGGCGCAGCCTCACCCGGTGAGGCGCGTCGGCGCGCCGCCGCCGCCCGCCCGATGTTGCGCTGGACTCCCGGCCCATATTTCGCGAAGCTACCCCCGACCCACCCTTCCCTGGGAACTAAGGAGTACGCACCATGGGATTAGCTGCTGAATTCAAAGAATTCGCGATGAAGGGCAACGTCGTCGACCTGGCGGTCGGTGTGATCATCGGCGGCGCGTTCGGCAAGATCGTCTCCTCGCTGGTCGGCGACGTGATCATGCCGCCGCTCGGCAAGGTGATCGGTGGCGTCAACTTCTCGGATTTGGCCTTCTCCCTCGGCAAGGACCCCACGGGCAAGGAGGTGCTGATCAAATACGGCGCCTTCCTGCAGACGATCTTCGACTTCACCATCATCGCCTTCGCATTGTTCATCGCCATCAAGGGCATCAATCGCCTGAAGAAGCCGCCGGCGCCGGCCGCCGCGCCGCCCGCCGCGCCGCCCAAGTCGGAGCTGCTGCTCGGGGAGATTCGCGATCTGCTGGCCAAGCGCTGAGCGCACGAGGAGAACGTCATGGGACTATTCGACGGATTGTTGGGCGGAGTGGTCGGCGCCGAAATGGCGACGGTGGTGAACGGGCTCATTCAGAAGCACGGCGGCATCCAGGGCATCGTCACGCAACTCGAGCAGCAAGGACTCGGTCCGACGGTGCGTTCCTGGGTGGGCAGCGGCGAGAACCTGCCGATCACCCCCGAGCAGATCCATCAGGCCTTCGGCTCGGACACGGTGAAGGAACTCGCCGCCAAGGCGGGGGTGTCGCCGCAGGAACTCGCCGCCAAGCTCGCCTCGATCCTGCCCCAGGCCATCGACAAGATGACCCCGGGCGGCGGCTCAGGCGCGTAGCGCCGCGGCCGCCCACGCGGCCGCGACCAGCGCGGCGGCCCCGCAGGCC
>JAJXZV010000109.1 GCA_021779875.1 Pseudomonadota bacterium | reverse complement strand
AAGTTCTAGAACTTCCGCGGACCTCGCGCGTCGAATCGCGTTGCAGGTAAGATATCGTCTTGCCGGATCGACTCACCGGAGGTTCAGACACCATGAAAATCAATGCCGTCGGCTGGCTGCCCCGGGCGCGGTGGTTGGCGCCATTCGTCAGCGTGGCGTTCGCCACCATGGCGCATGCCGACATCCACATCGGCGTGGGCCTCAATCTCGTGCCGCCCCCGCTCTACTACGGGCCGCCGCCCGCATACTATTCGCCGCCCCCGCCGGTCTATTACGGGCCCGGCGTGATCTACGGCCAGGGCGGCTGGAATTACGGCGGCGACGACGACGACGAGGACGGCGGCTGGCGCGGCGATGGCTGGCGCGGCGGCGACGGCTGGGCCCACGACCGCTGGCACGGCGGCTGGGGCGATCGCGGCGGCTGGCGCGGCGACCGCTGACCCATCCCACCCAACACGAAAACTTCGGAGACCACATTGAACATCATCGATCGCATCGCTCCTTCACGCCGTCTGACGCTGTCGGCCGCGGCCCTGCTGGCCGGCCTCGTCATCGGGTTGCCCGGCGTGACCCTCGCCGCGGGCACGCCGACGCGGGGCGTCGACGGCTTGATCGCCCACCTGCATGAGCAATTCCAGATCACCCCGGCGCAGGAAGACCTGTTCCAGAAGCTGGCGGCGGTGATGCGCGAGGATGCCGCGACCATGAAGACGCTGGCGCAGAAGCGCGCCGAGGGCGCGAAGACCATGACGGCGGTCGATGACCTGAAGTCCTATGCGCAGATTTCCGAGGCCCATGCAGAGGGGGCCAAGAAGATGATCCCGGCCTTCGAGGCCCTCTACGACAGCATGTCCGAGACGCAGAAGAAGGCGGCGGATGCGGAATTCCGCAGCCACTACTCGACGCACCACCGTCAACGCCCGCGCTGAGCCCGCGCCGCGGGCGCGGCGCCCGGAACCCGGGCGATGAGCACCAGCGCCTCGCCCTCGATGCGCAACGGGCCGTCCGTCCCGTCCGCCGCCACGAGATCCCAGCGGTCGAGTCCGACCGGTTCTCGGGCGGGCGCACGCACCGACGCGTGGCCGCTCACGCAGAATACCAGCCGCAAGCCCTGCGGCCCCCCGCCACGCGGCGCTTCCGGGAATTCCAGCGCGGCGGCGGGGCGCTCGACCCGGGCGCAGGGCTCGCCCGCGCTCTCGGCCACGATCAGGTTGAAGTCCATCGTCGGACCGCCGAGCAGCCGGCCCATCACCGGCATGCCACCGTCGAACGAGACCATCTCGCCGATGCGCCGCAGCTCGCGGCGCTCGCCGCCGCCGAACTCGAGCGCGATGCCGTCGCCTTCGAGCAGGACCAGGATCCGCCGATGGCCGGAGAAGTCGGAGAAGGCCCCGGAAGCGTCGACGCGCGCAATGCTCGCGCGCGCGCGATAGGGCTCGCCGGCGGCCGGATCACGCCACGCCTCGTGGGTGATCCCGCCGCCGTTCTTCCACGGCTGCGGCGTCAGGGACGACCAGCGCACCACCCGCACGGGGCCTGCCCGCCGCCGCGCCCTACGCTTCAGGTCTTGCCGACGTAGACGACCCCGTCCTTCATCACCAGCACCGGGTGGGCGGTGGCCTTGATGTCCTCGAGGGGGTTGCCCGGCACGGCGACGACGTCGGCGAGCTTGCCCGCCTGCAGCGTGCCCACCTTGTCGCTCATGCCCAGCAGGTCCGCGCCGTTCGCGGTGCCCGCCATCAGCGCCTGCGCGGCCGGCAGGCCGTTCTTGACCATCAGCTCGAATTCGAAGGAGTTGCGGCCGTGCGGCTCGACCGCCGCATCGGTGCCGAGCGCCAGCGGCGTGCCGATCTTCACCGCATGCGCGAACGTCTCCTGCATGTGCGCGGCCGCGGCCCGCGCCTTGTCCGCGATGACCGGCGGGAAGGTGTCCGCCTTCTGGCCGACCCAGTAGCCGGCGAACATGGTCGCCACCAGGTACACGTGCTTCTTCTTCATCTCCTGCAGGGTGTCGTCCTTCAGGAAGCTGCCGTGCTCGATCGAATCCACGCCCGCGGCGATGGCCATCTTCGCGGCCAGGTCGCCGTGGCAGTGCGCCGCCACCTTGCGGCCCCATGCGTGCGCCTCGGAGACGATCGCGTTCATCTCATCCTGGGTCAGCTCGGGCACGTCCACCGGATCGGAGAGCGACAGGACGCCTCCGGAGGGCATGAACTTGATGACGTCGGCGCCATACTTGATCTGATAGCGCACCGCCGCCCGGCATTGGTCCGCGCCGTTGCACACGCCCTTGAGCGGCCCGGCCGGCGCCACCAGCGCCGGCGGGAACGGCGCCTGGTCGGCGTGGCCGCCCGTGGATCCCACCGCGTAGTTGGACACCAGCATCCTCGGACCTTCGATGACTCCGGCGCCGATGGCGTTGCGCAGGCCCAGGGCGATGTAGTCCTCGGAGCCCACGTCGCGAACCGTGGTGAATCCGGCCGCCAGCGTCACTTTCGCATTGCGCGAGCCGTAGAGTGCCTGCTCGGCCGGGAAACGCATGACCCCGTGATAGAAGTCCGCATACCAGTTGTCCGTCGCCTCGCCGGACATGTGCACGTGCGCGTCGATGAATCCGGGAAGCAGGGTGCTGTCGCCCAGGTCGATGACCTTGGCGCCGTCGGGAATGGCCAAATCGCTGCCGACCGCCTGGATCTTGTTGCCGACCACGACGACCATGCCGTGGTGGGTGAGCTTCCCGGAGACCGAGTCGAACAGATGCGCCGCCTTGAGCACGATCGGCTGCGGCGCCGGCGCATTCTCCGCGGGGCCCGCTTGCGCGACGGTGAAAGCCGCCGACGCGGCCAGACAGAGCTTGGACATGGTTCGGCGCATCATGACGTGCAAGACCCCCTTTTTGGTTGGCATGGAAGGATAACCGAAGTGCGCCGGTCAGGCGCCCTCGCCGCGGGTGGCGCGCGGATCGCGCGCGGCGACGCCGCCGAAGCGGCGCTGGCGGCCGGCATAGTCGTCGAGCGCCGCGCGCAGGTGCGCCTCGCCGAAGTCCGGCCACAGACACTCCGCGAAGTGCAACTCCGCATAAGCGCACTCCCACAGCAGGAAGTCGCTCAGGCGGCGCTCGCCGCCCGTGCGGATCAGCAGATCCACCTCGCCGGCGGGCGGGGTGCCGTGGTCGACCTCCTGCAGCAGGCGCATGAAGCCCTCCGGGTCGAGATCCGCGTGGCCGCATGCCCGGCGCGCCGCCTCCACGATGCTCCGCTGGGAGGAATAATCCACGGCGACGCGCAGGTGCATGCCGTTGCCGCCGGCGGTCAGACGCTCGCTTTGCTCGATCGAGCGCAGCAGGTTCCCGTTCAGGCGGTCGCGGCGGCCGATCACGTTCAGGCGGATCGACTGCTCGACGCAGCGGCGCGTCTCAGTGAACAGGTATTGCCCGAACAAGCGCATGAGCGCGGAGGTCTCGCCCGCGGGCCTGGTCCAGTTGGCCGCCGAAAAGGCGTACAGGGTCAGCGTGCCGAGATCGGCGCGCGCGGCGGCCTCGACCACGGCTCGGACGGCCTTGGCTCCCTCCACGTGCCCCGCCGTGCGCGGCAGGCCCCGCTGGGTGGCCCAGCGTCCGTTTCCGTCCATGATGATGGCGACATGCATTCGGGACAGGCCCTTCGTTGGCGGCGTGGGGCGCGTTGCGCGGGTGCGCGTGCTCGCCGGGCGCCCGCGATCGGGCTCAGCTCTTGAGGGCCGTCAACACGTCGTCCAGCATCTTCTTCGCGTCGCCGAACAGCATCCGGTTGTTCTCCTTGTAGAACAGCGGATTGTCGACGCCGGCGTAGCCGGAGGCCATGCTGCGCTTCATCACGATCGTCGTCTGCGCCTTCCAGACCTCGAGCACCGGCATGCCCGCGATCGGGCTCGTCGGATCGTCCTGCGCGCTCGGATTGACGATGTCGTTCGCGCCGATGACCATCGCGACGGCGGTCCCGGGGAAGTCCGCGTTGATCTCGTCCATCTCGAGGACGATGTCGTAGGGCACCTTCGCCTCGGCGAGCAGCACGTTCATGTGCCCCGGCATGCGGCCGGCGACCGGGTGGATGGCGAACCGGACGTTCTTGCCCTTCTCCCGCAGATACTTGGTGATCTCGTAGACCGTGTGCTGCGCCTGGGCGACCGCCATGCCGTAGCCCGGAACGATGATGACGCTCGCCGCGTCCTTCAAGAGATCCGCGGTCTCCTGCGCGCTGACCGCGACCACCTCGCCGGCGGGCTGCGCCGAACCGGCCGCCTTCGCGGGCGCCGCACCGCCGCCGCCGAAACCGCCGGCGATCACGCTGATGAAGTGGCGGTTCATGGCCCGGCACATGATGTACGACAGGATCGCGCCGCTCGAGCCGACCAGGGCGCCGGTGACGATCAGCAGGTCGTTCGACAGCATGAACCCCGTCGCCGCCGCGGCCCAGCCCGAGTAGCTGTTCAGCATCGACACCACCACCGGCATGTCGGCGCCGCCGATCGCCATGACCATGTGCACGCCGAACAGCAGGGCGAGGACCGTCATCGCGATCAGCGGGGTCATTCCGCGGTCGATCGACGGCGCGCCGAGGAACGCGTGACCGAGGCCGATGACGAGCAGCAGCAGCGCCAGGTTCAGCCAGTGCCGGGCGGGCAGCAGCAGCGGCTTGCCGCTGATGCGGCCCGACAGCTTCCCGAAGGCGATCACCGATCCGGACAGCGTCACGGCGCCGATCAGCACGCCGAGATAGACCTCGACGTGGTGGATGCCGATCTCCGCCGGACTCATGCCCGCGCCGGCGGTCGGATCGATGTCGCTCGCATAGCCGACCACGACGGCGACCAGGCCGACGAGGCTGTGCATGAAGGCGACCAGCTCGGGCATCTGCGTCATCTGCACGGTGCGCGCGAGATACAGGCCCAGGGCCCCGCCGACGACCAGCGCGGCGGCGATCCACGCGATCCCGCCCGCGCTCACCCGCGGCCCGAGGATCGTGGCCAGCACCGCGATGGTCATGCCGATCATCCCGTACAGGTTCCCGCGGCGGGAGGACTCCGGATTCGACAGGCCGCCGAGGCTCAGGATGAAGAGGATGGTCGCCGCGATGTAGGCGACCGTGGTCAGATTCCCGGACATTCTTCTACTCCCCTACTTGCGGAACATCGACAGCATGCGGCGCGTGACCGCGAAGCCGCCGAACATGTTGACGGCCGTCAGCGCGATGCCGACGACGGCGAGCCAGCGGATCACCTCGTCCGGCCGGGCGCCGTCGGGCAGCACGGCCGCGATGGCCGGCGGCGCGATCTGCACCAGCGCTCCGATGATGATGATGCTGCTGATCGCGTTGGTGACGCTCATGAGCGGCGTGTGCAGCGAGGGCGTCACGTTCCAGACGACCATGTAGCCGACGAAGCATGCCAGCACGAACACGGTGAAGTGCCCGAGAAACGCCATCGGCGCGTACGCACCGATCAGCGCGAACAGCACCGCGGCGACGCCGAAGATCGCGGCGGTCGCGGCAGCCGACATCGGCTCGCCGCCGCCGTGCCCGTGGCCCTTCTTCTCGGGCGCGGCCGCCTTAGCCGCCGGCTTCGGCGGCGCCGCGCCCGCGGGTGCCGCGGACAGCTTCGGGGCGGGCGGCGGCCACGTGACCACGCCCTCCTTGACGACGGTCGTGCCGCGGATCACCTCGTCGTCCATGTTGACGTCGAAGCGCCCGTCCTTCGCCTTGCACAGTTCCTCGGACAGGCGGAACAGGTTGGTCGCGTACAGGTTGCTCGCCTGCGTCGGCAGGCGGCTGGGCAGATCCGTGTAGCCGATGATGATCACGCCGTGCTTGACGGCCACCTTGCCCGGCTCGGTCAGCTCGCAGTTGCCGCCCTGCTCCGCCGCCATGTCGACGATCACGCTGCCGGGCTTCATGGACTGAACCATCTCGGCCGTGATCAGCTTGGGCGCCGGCTTGCCCGGGATCAGCGCCGTGGTGATGATGATGTCGACGTCCCTGGCCTGCTTCGCGAACACCTCGCGCTGCGCCTTCTGGAAGCCCTCGCTCATCACCTTGGCGTAGCCGCCGGTCCCGCTGCCCTCCTCGACGTAGTCGACCGGCACGAATTCGGCGCCCAGGGACTTGATCTGGTCGCCGACCTCGGCGCGGGTGTCGTTCGCGCGCACGATCGCGCCCAGGCCCGAGGCGGCCCCGATCGCCGCGAGACCCGCGACGCCGGCGCCGATCACGAACACCTTCGCCGGCGGCACCTTGCCCGCGGCGGTGATCTGCCCGGTGAAGAAACGGCCGAATTCGTGGGCGGCCTCGATGACCGCGCGATAGCCCCCGATGTTCGCCATCGACGAGAGCGCGTCGAGCTTCTGGGCGCGCGAGATCCGCGGCACGCTGTCCATCGCGAGCACGGTGGCCTTCCTGGCCGCGAGCGCCTGCAGCAATTCGGGATTCTGGGCCGGCCAGATGAAGCTCACCAGGGTCGCGCCTTCGCGCAGGAGATTCACCTCCTCACGGCTCGGCGCGCGCACCTTGAACACGATGTCGGCGCGGGACCACAGGGTCGGCGCATCCGGCACGATGGTCGCGCCCGCGGCCCGGTAGGCGTCGTCGCCGATGCTGGCCGCCTCCCCCGCGCCGGCCTGCACGGCCACCGAGAAGCCCAGCTTCGCGAGTTTCTGGACGACGTCGGGCACCGTCGCCACGCGCTTCTCGCCCGGGAAGGATTCCTTCGGAATCCCGATCAACTGCGTCATGTTCTTGCTTCCCCTTGAGGATTGTCGGTGCTGCCGTCCGCGAATATACCGGATACCAGAAATGGACCGCGATTGACAAGCGAAGACGCGCGCAGGCGGCGCGGGCGAAAAAAAGCCCCGGATCCTCGCGGATCCGGGGCCACTTCTTTTCGATGCTTGTTATCGTTGCTTCATTCGGCCGCTTCAGTGTCCCCCGCCGGTACCGCGTCGTCACCGTCCCCCATGCCCCCGCCGACGTCCATGAAACTGCGTCGTCGGGTGTCATCCGTGGCGCGTCGCCGGCCAGCATGATACGCGAAGCCGGTTCCGGCGGGTATCAGCCGGCCCACGATCACGTTCTCCTTGAGGCCGCGCAGATCGTCCTTGAGGCCGCGCACGGCAGCCTCCGTGAGCACGCGGGTGGTCTCCTGGAAGGACGCCGCGGAGATGAACGACTCGGTGGCCAGCGAGGCCTTGGTGATGCCGAGCAGGAGCGGCTCCCAGGTCGACTGGTGCTTGCCCTCGGTCTTCTGCTTCGCGATGACGTCGAGCAGGCGGCCGCGATCCATCTGCTCGCCGCGCAGCAGCGCCGAATCGCCGATGTCCAGCACCTCGATCTTGCGCAGCATCTGCCGCACGATCACCTCGATGTGCTTGTCGTTGATCTTCACGCCCTGCAGCCGATAGACGTCCTGGATCTCGCGCACCAGGTAGTTGGCCAGCGCCTCGACGCCCTGCAGCCGCAATATGTCGTGCGGATTCGGCTCGCCGTCGGCGATGACCTCGCCCTTCTCCACCTGCTCGCCCTCGAAGACGTTCAGGTGACGCCACTTGGGGATCAGCTCCTCGT
Source organism: Pseudomonadota bacterium (assembly GCA_021779875.1). Lineage (GTDB taxonomy): Bacteria > Pseudomonadota > Gammaproteobacteria > Steroidobacterales > Steroidobacteraceae > Bog-1198. The sequence continues at coordinate 10,378 of JAJXZV010000109.1, read as the reverse complement.
ACTTCTCGCTCTGCTCGTTGGTGATGATCAGGCGGCGCTTGCCCTTGGTCTCCTTGCCGAAGCTCACGGTGCCGCTGCGCTCCGCGAGGATCGCCGAATCCTTGGGCTTGCGGGCCTCGAACAGGTCGGCGACGCGCGGCAGACCGCCGGTGATGTCGCGGGTCTTCGAAGACTCCTGCGGGATGCGCGCGATGATGTCGCCCACCGACACCTTGGCGCCGTCCTCGAGGCTCACGATCGCGCCCGGGGGCAGCGCGTACACCGCCGGAATGTCGGTGTTGGCGAACGTGACTTCCTTGCCCTTGGCGTTGACCAGCCGCACCACGGGGCGCAGGTCCTTGCCGCCCGCGCCGCGCTGCTTCGGATCGAGCACCACGGTGCTCGTCAGGCCGGTGACGTCGTCCACCTGCGTCGTGACCGTGAGGCCATCGACGAAGTCGGAGAACTTGATCATGCCCGCCACTTCCGTCACCACGGGGTGGGTGTGCGGATCCCAGTTGGCCACCGACTGCCCGGCGCCGACCTGGTCGCCGTCGTTCACCGTGATGGTCGCGCCGTAGGGGATCTTGTAGCGCTCGCGCTCGCGGCCGAACTCGTCGACCACGCCGAGCTCGCCGGAGCGCGACACCGCCACCAGGTGCCCCTTCTCGTGGCGCACGGTCTTGATGTTGTGCAGCCGGATGGTGCCCTTGCTCTTGACCTCGACGCCGTTGGCCGCGGCCGCCCTCGAGGCGGCACCGCCCACGTGGAAGGTGCGCATGGTGAGCTGGGTGCCCGGCTCGCCGATCGACTGGGCCGCGATGACGCCGACCGCCTCGCCGATGTTGATGAGGTGCCCGCGGCCGAGGTCACGGCCATAGCACAGCGCGCACACGCCGTAACGGGTCTCGCAGGTGATGGGCGAACGCACCATAACCTGGTCGATGCCCTTCTGCTCGAGGCGCTTCACCAGATGCTCGTCGATGAGCGTGCCTGCGGCCACGACCACGTCGCCGCTCGAGGCCTCCAGCACGTCCTCCGACGCGACGCGTCCGAGGACGCGCTCGCCGAGGCCCTCCACCACGTCGCCGCCCTCGACGATGGGCGTGATCGACAGGCCGAAGCTGGTGCCGCAATCGATCTCGGTCACCACGAGGTCCTGCGCCACGTCCACCAGCCGGCGCGTCAGGTAGCCGGAATTGGCGGTCTTGAGCGCCGTGTCCGCGAGTCCCTTGCGGGCGCCGTGCGTCGAGATGAAGTACTGCAGGACGTTCAGACCCTCGCGGAAGTTCGCGGTGATCGGCGTCTCGATGATCGAGCCGTCGGGCTTGGCCATGAGGCCGCGCATGCCGGCGAGCTGGCGGATCTGCGCCGCGGAACCGCGGGCGCCGGAATCGGCCATCATGAAGATCGAGTTGAACGACTTCTGCCGGACCTTGTTGCCCTTGTGGTCGGCCACCTCGTCGGTGCCGAGCTTCTCCATCATGGCCTTGGCGACCTGGTCGTTGGTGCGCGACCAGATGTCCACCACCTTGTTGTAGCGCTCGCCGTTGGTCACCAAACCGGAGGCGTACTGCTCCTGGATCTCCTTCACCTCGCGCTCGGCGGTGGCGAGGATCTTGGTCTTCTGCTGCGGCACCACCATGTCGTCCACGCCGATCGAGACGCCGGCGCGGGTCGCGTAGTTGAAGCCCGTGTACATGAGCTGGTCGGCGAACACCACCGTCTCCTTCAAGCCCACCGAGCGATAGCACGCATTGATGGTCGCGGAGATGGTCTTCTTGGTCATGTCCTGATTGATCGCGTCGAAGGACAGCCCCCTCGGCAGGATCTCGGACAGCAGCGCGCGGCCCACGGTCGTGTCCACCACGCGCACGCGCGGCGACAGCCCGCCCTCGGCGTCGCGCTGGTACTCCACGAGCCGCACCTTGACCTTGGCCTGCAGGTCGGCATTGCGGCTCTCGTAGGCGCGATGCACCTCGGCGACGTCGCCGAACATCATGCCCTCGCCCTTCGCGCCCAGGCGCTCACGGGTCATGTAGTACAGCCCGAGCACCACGTCCTGCGACGGCACGATGATCGGGTCGCCGTTGGCCGGCGAGAGGATGTTGTTCGAGGACATCATCAGCGCGCGCGCCTCGAGCTGCGCCTCGATGGACAGCGGCACGTGCACGGCCATCTGGTCGCCGTCGAAGTCCGCGTTGAAGGCCGTGCAGACGAGCGGGTGCAGCTGGATGGCCTTGCCCTCGATCAACACTGGCTCGAACGCCTGGATGCCGAGACGGTGCAGGGTCGGGGCGCGGTTCAGGAGCACCGGGTGCTCGCGGATGACCTCCTCGAGGATGTCCCAGACCTCCGGTCCCTCGCGCTCGACCAGCCGCTTCGCCGCCTTGATGGTCGAGGCCTCGCCGCGGATCTGCAGCTTCGAGAAGATGAACGGCTTGAACAGCTCGAGCGCCATCTTCTTGGGCAGTCCGCACTGGTGCAGGCGCAGCGTCGGGCCCACCACGATGACCGAGCGGCCCGAGTAGTCGACGCGCTTGCCGAGCAGGTTCTGCCGGAACCGGCCCTGCTTGCCCTTGATCATGTCGGCGAGCGACTTCAACGGGCGCTTGTTGGTGCCCGTGATGGCGCGGCCGCGCCGGCCGTTGTCGAGCAGCGCGTCGACCGCCTCCTGCAGCATGCGCTTCTCGTTGCGCACGATGATGTCGGGCGCATTGAGTTCGAGCAGGCGGCGCAGGCGGTTGTTGCGGTTGATCACGCGGCGATACAGATCGTTCAGATCCGAGGTCGCGAACCGGCCGCCGTCGAGCGGCACCAGCGGGCGCAGATCCGGCGGCAGCACCGGCAGCACCGTGAGCACCATCCACTCGGGCTTGTTGCCCGACTCGAGGAACGCCTCGATGAGCTTCAGGCGCTTCGACAGACGCTTGATCTTGGTCTCCGAACTGGTGTTGCCCATCTCCTCCCGGACCTTCACCACCTCGGCGGGGAGGTCCATGGACTTCAGCAGCTCGTGCACGGCCTCCGCGCCCATCCGGGCGTCGAACTCGTCGCCGTACTCCTCGATGGCCTCGAGGTACATCTCGTCGGTCAGCAGCTGGCCGCGCTGCAGCGCCGTCATGCCGGGGTCGACCACCACGAAGGCCTCGAAATACAGCACGCGTTCGATCTCACGCAGCGTCATGTCGAGCATCAGGCCGATCCGAGAGGGCAGCGACTTCAGGAACCAGATGTGCGCGGTCGGGCTGGCGAGCTCGATGTGGCCCATGCGCTCGCGGCGCACCTTGGACTGGGTCACCTCGACGCCGCACTTCTCGCACACCACGCCGCGGTGCTTGAGCCGCTTGTACTTGCCGCACAGGCACTCGTAATCCTTCACCGGCCCGAAGATCTTGGCGCAGAACAGGCCGTCCCGCTCGGGCTTGAAGGTGCGGTAGTTGATGGTCTCCGGCTTCTTGACCTCGCCGTACGACCAGGAGCGGATCATGTCGGGCGATGCCAGCCCGATCTTGATCGAGTCGAAGTTCTCGACCGGGACCTGCTGCTTGAACAACTTCAATAAGTCTTTCATCGGTTAGCCCTCGCTCTCGAGTTCCATGTTGATGGCCAGGGATCTGATCTCCTTGACCAGCACATTGAACGATTCCGGCATGCCGGCCTTCATTTCGTGGTTGCCGTCGACGATCGCCTTGTACATCTGCGTTCGTCCGTTGACGTCGTCGGACTTGACGGTGAGCATTTCCTGCAGCGTGTAGGCGGCGCCGTAGGCCTCGAGCGCCCACACCTCCATCTCGCCGAATCGCTGGCCGCCGAACTGCGCCTTGCCGCCCAGCGGCTGCTGGGTGACCAGGCTGTACGGGCCCGTCGAGCGCGCGTGCATCTTGTCGTCGACCAGATGGTTGAGCTTCAGCATGTACATGTAGCCCACGGTCACCGGCCGTTCGAACCGTTCGCCGGTGCGCCCGTCGTGCAGCACCGTCTGCCCGGAGGCGGGCAGGTCGGCGAGCGCCAGCATGCCCTTGATCTCCTCCTCGCTCGCGCCGTCGAACACCGGCGTCGCCATGGGCACGCCGTGCTTTAGGTTGCCGGCGAGTTCGACCAGCTCGACGTCCGTCAGCGAGTCGATCTGCTCCTTCTGGCCGCCCGTCTGGTTGTAGACGGTGCGGATGAACTCGCGCACCTCCGCGACCGCCCGCTGCGCGTCCAGCATCCGGCCGATCTTGGCGCCGACGCCCTTCGCGGCCCACCCGAGGTGGGTCTCGAGGATCTGCCCGATGTTCATGCGCGAGGGCACGCCCAGGGGATTGAGCACGATGTCGACCGGCGTGCCGTCGGCCATGTAGGGCATGTCCTCGACCGGCACGATGGAGGAGATCACGCCCTTGTTGCCGTGGCGGCCGGCCATCTTGTCGCCCGGCTGCACCCGCCGCTTCACGGCCAGGTACACCTTGACCATCTTGAGCACGCCCGGCGCCAGGTCGTCGCCCGCCGTGATCTTGGCCTTCTTCTCCTCGAAGCGCTTCTCGAAGGCCTTTCGCTGGCCCTTGAGGCGCTCCGAAACGGTCTCGAGCTGCGCGTTCGCCTCCTCGTCCTTCAGTCGGATCTCGAACCACTGCTCGCGCGGCAGATCGGCGAGATAGGCCACGTCGATGGCGGATCCCGCCTTGAGCTTCTTCGGGCCCGCCTCGGCGATCTTGCCCTCGAGCATGCCCCGCACGCGCTGGAACAGGTCGTCCTCGAGGATGCGCTGTTGATCGGCGAGGTCCTTGCGGACGCGCTCGAGCTCCGCCTTCTCGATCGAGAGCGCGCGCGAGTCCTTCTCGACCCCGTCGCGCGTGAACACGCGCACGTCGATCACCGTGCCGTCCATGCCCGGCGGCACGCGCAGCGAGGTGTCCTTCACGTCGGAGGCCTTCTCGCCGAAGATCGCGCGCAGCAGCTTCTCCTCGGGGGTCAGCTGCGTCTCGCCCTTCGGGGTCACCTTGCCGACCAGGATGTCGCCGGCGCGAACCTCCGCCCCGATGAAGGCGATGCCCGCCTCGTCGAGCTTGGCGAGCGCCGTGTCACCGACGTTCGGGATGTCCGCCGTGATCTCCTCGGGGCCGAGCTTCGTGTCGCGCGCGACACAGGTCAGCTCCTCGATGTGGATCGTCGTGAAGCGATCCTCCTCGACCACGCGCTCGGAGATGAGGATCGAGTCCTCGAAGTTGTAGCCGTTCCACGGCATGAACGCGACCAGCAGGTTCTGCCCGAGGGCGAGTTCGCCGAGGTGGGTCGACGGCCCGTCCGCGAGCACGTCGCCGCGCTTGATCGAATTGCCGGCGCGCACGAGCGGCCGCTGGTTGATGCAGGTGTTCTGGTTCGAGCGGGTGTACTTGGTGAGCGAATAGATGTCCACGCCAGGCTCGCCGGCCGTGGTCTCGTCGTCGTTCACGCGCACCACGATGCGCGAGGCGTCGACCGAGTCGACCACGCCGCCGCGGCGCGCCACGACCGTGACCCCCGAGTCGATCGCCACGGCGCGCTCCATGCCCGTGCCCACCAACGGAGTCTCGGAACGCAGCGTCGGCACGGCCTGCCGCTGCATGTTCGAGCCCATGAGGGCGCGGTTGGCGTCGTCGTGCTCGAGGAACGGGATCAGCGACGCCGCCACGGAGACGATCTGCTTCGGACTCACGTCCATGAAGTCGATCTTCTCGGGCACCGAGAGCGTGAATTCGTTCTGGGTCCGGCAGGAGATCAGGTCGTCGACGAACCCGCCCTTCTCGTTCAGGGTCGCGTTGGCCTGGGCGATCACGTACTGGCCTTCCTCGATGGCCGACAGATAGTCGATCTGGTCGGTCACCTTGCCGTTGACCACGCGCCGGTACGGCGTCTCGAGGAAGCCGTAGTCGTTGGTGCGCGCGTAGACGGCGAGCGAATTGATCAGTCCGATGTTCGGGCCTTCCGGGGTCTCGATCGGGCACACGCGGCCGTAGTGCGTCGGGTGCACGTCGCGCACCTCGAAGCCCGCCCGCTCGCGGGTGAGGCCGCCGGGGCCGAGCGCGGAGACGCGCCGCTTGTGCGTGACCTCCGAGAGGGGGTTGTTCTGGTCCATGAACTGCGAGAGCTGCGAGGAGCCGAAGAACTCCTTGACCGCGGCCGCCACCGGCTTCGCGTTGATCATCTCCTGCGGCATGATCGGTTCGCTCTCGGCGATCGTGAGCCGCTCCTTCACGGCGCGCTCCACCCGCACCAGGCCGATGCGGAAGGCGTTCTCCGCCATCTCACCGACGCTGCGCACGCGGCGGTTGCCGAGGTGGTCGATGTCGTCCACCTGGCCGTTGCCGTTGCGGATGTCGATCAAGGTCTTCATGACCTCGATGATGTCCTCCTTGCTGAGGACGCCGGAGCCCGTGATCTCCTCGCGGCCCACCCGGCGGTTGAACTTCATCCGGCCGACCGGCGACAGGTCGTAGCGCTCGGAATTGAAGAACAGGTTCTGGAACAGGTTCTCCGCGGCGTCCTTGGTGGGCGGCTCGCCCGGACGCATCATGCGGTAGATCTCGACCAGCGCCTCCAGGCGCGTCTTGGTCGGGTCGATGCGCAGCGTGTCGGAGATGTACGGGCCGCGGTCCAGGTCGTTCACGAACAGCGTGCGGATCTCGCCGACGCCGGCCTCGATCAGCTTGCCGACGGCCGCGACGGTGAGCACCTCGTTCGCCTTCGCGAGGATCTCGCCGGTCTCCGTGTTGACGATGTCGTGGGCGAGTATCTTGCCCTGCAGGTATTCGGTCGGCACCGGCAGCCGCTTGACGCCGGCCTCCTCGAGTTCCCGCACGTGCCGCGCGGTGATGCGCCGCCCCTCCTCGACGATGACCTTCTTGCCCACGCGGATCTCGAAGGACGCGGTCTCGCCCCGCAGGCGCTGCGGAATGACCTCGAACTCGATCTCCTTCTTGGAGAGGTAGAACGTGTTCTTCTCGAAGAACATGTCGAGCACCTGCTCCTCGGTGTAGCCGAGCGCGCGCAGGATGATGGTCACCGGCAGCTTGCGGCGCCGGTCGATGCGCGCGAACACGCAGTCCTTCGGGTCGAACTCGAAATCCAGCCACGACCCGCGGTAAGGAATGATGCGGGCCGAGAACAGGAGCTTGCCCGAGGAGTGCGTCTTGCCGCGATCGTGGTCGAAGAACACGCCGGGGCTGCGATGCAGCTGCGAGACGATGACGCGCTCGGTGCCGTTGACGATGAACGTGCCGTTGTCGGTCATGAGCGGCAGCTCGCCGAGGTAGACCTCCTGCTCGCGCACGTCCTTGACCGGCTTCTTGGCGCCGCTCGCCTCCTTGTCCAGGACCACCAGGCGCACCTTGACCCGCAGCGGCGCGGCGTAGGTCAGGCCGCGAAGCTGGCATTCCTTGACGTCGAACACCGGGTCGCCGAGCCGGTAGCTCACGTACTCGAGCGTCGCGTTGCCCGAGTAGCTGGTGATCGGGAACACGCTGTCGAAGGCGGCGTGCAGGCCGACGTCGTCACGCCTGGACTCGGCCACATCCGCCTGCAAGAAGCGCCGGTACGAATCCAATTGAATCGCCAGCAGGTACGGCGTGCCGAGGATGCTCGGCCGCTTTCCAAAGTTCTTACGAATCCGCTTCTTTTCGGTGAACGAATAGGCCATGAGAGTTTCTCCAGGCATCGCGTCAGGCGCTCACGCGCCGAAAAACATTCAGGCGCAGCCGCCCATCGCCGCGACGAGCGCGGCGACGGGCGAACTGCGCGTATCGACGTTGATCACTACTTGATGGCAGCCTTCGCGCCGGCTTCCTCGAGCTTCTTCTTGATCGAGTCGGCATCGGCCTTCGGAATGGCTTCCTTGACCACCGACGGCGCGCCTTCCACCAGGTCCTTCGCCTCCTTGAGCCCCAGGCCGGTGATCTCGCGGATCACCTTGATGACGCCCACCTTGTTGGCGCCGAACTCGGTCATCGTGACCGTGAATTCGGTCTGCGCCTCGGCCGCAGGGGCCGCCGCGGCCGCGCCGCCCGCCACCGCCACCGCCGCCACCGGCGCCGCCGCCGTGACGTTGAACTTCTTCTCCATGTCGGCGATCAGCTCGACCACGTCCATGACGGACATCTTGGAAATCGCGTCGAGGATCTCGTCTTTCGTAACAGCCATGATGTTCTCCAAAACTTGCTAGAGAGGGTCGTTCAGACCCGATTCAGGATCAATTCGCGGCCTTCAAGCCTGCGCGCTCTTCTTGGCTTCAAGAACAGCGGCCAGCGTGCGCACCAACTTCGATTGGGGCGCGGCCAACGTACCAACGAACTTCGAAATCGGCGCCTTGAGCACCCCGAGCAGCTGGGCGACGGCCTGCGAGCGCGTCGGCAAAGACGCCACACGCTCGATGTCCGCGGGCTTCAGCAAGCTGCCGCCCAGTGACACCAAGGTCGTCACCAGCTTGTCATTGTCCTTCGCGAACGCCTTGACGATGCGCGCGGCCGCGCCGGGATCGTCCTTGGCGAACGCTAGGACGATGGGTCCTTTCAACGCCGGGGAAATGCACTCGAAAGGCGTGCCGGCGACGGCCTTGCGCGCGAGCGTGTTCTTGACCACCCGCAGATACACCCCCTCCTTGCGTGCCTTGGCGCGCAAGTCGGTCATCTGCGTCACGGTCAAGCCACGGTTCTCGGCGCCCACCACGGACAGGGCTTGCGCCGCGACCGCGTTGACTTCCGCCACCACGACTTTCTTGTCTTCTAACTTGAGTGCCATCAAAGGTTCTCCGGTAGAAGCGTCACACACCAGGCGGAGGGCGTTTCATCGCCACCCGCCCACCCACAAGGAACACGCCGCCGTGCTCCGCGGTGCGACCTTCACCAGGACGGTCCTGATTCGGGTCCCACCATCTGCGCAGGCTTCGAGCATTTAAGGACCCCCGAGAGGATGCGACGCCGAGGCGATGCCTGCGACGCGCGGCCTTTCCGGTCCGCCTGCGGTCTTCGATGGTGGGCGCGCCGCCTCGAGGCCCCGTGGGACCCCGAAGCGGCGCAACCCTCCATCAATTCAAATCCAACGAATACCCGGCGACCTGGCGCCTTAGAGCCCCAGGCTCGCCTGATCGACGGCCACCCCCGGACCCATGGTCGAGGAGACGGTCATCTTCTTGAGATACACGCCCTTGGCGGTGGCCGGCTTGATCTTCTGCAGATCGGCGACCAGCGCCAGCAGGTTCTCCTTGAGCGCGGCCGGCTCGAAGCTCGCGCGGCCGATCTGCGCGTGCACGATGCCCGCCTTGTCGGTCCGGTAGCGCACCTGCCCGGATTTCGCGTTCTTCACCGCGCCGGCCACGTCCGGCGTCACCGTGCCGACCTTCGGGTTCGGCATCAGGCCGCGGGGCCCCAGGATCTGGCCCAGCTGGCCGACGATGCGCATCGCGTCCGGGCTCGCGATCACGACGTCGAAGTCGATCTGGCCCGCCTTCACCTTCTCGGCGAGGTCCTCGAAGCCGACGATGTCGGCCCCGGCGGCCTTCGCGGCATCAACGTTCTTGCCCTGGGTGAACACCGCCACGCGCACCGTCTTGCCGGTGCCGTGCGGCATCACCGTCGAACCGCGCACCTGCTGATCGGACTTGGTCGCATCGATGCCGAGGTTCACGGCCACGTCCACCGACTCGTTGAACTTGGCCGTCGCGAGCTCCTTCACGAGCTTCAACGCCTCGTCGATCGGGTACGTCTTGCCCGGCGGCAGCTTGTCCTTCCAGGACTTGGTTCGCTTGGTCACGCTCGTCATGTCACACCCCCTCGGAATCGACGCCCATGCTGCGCGCGCTGCCCGCGATGGTGCGCACGGCGGCGTCCAGGTCGGCCGCGGTCAGGTCGGGCATCTTCACCTTGGCGATGTCCTCGAGCTGCTGGCGCGAGATCTTGCCGACCTTGGCCGTGTTCGGCGTGGCGCTGCCCTTCTGCAGACCGAGCGCCTTGGCGATCAGCACCGAGGCGGGCGGAGTCTTCAGGATGAAGGTGAAGCTGCGGTCGCTGTACACCGTGATCACCACCGGCGTGGGCAGGCCCTTCTCCAGGCTCTGGGTCTGCGCGTTGAACGCCTTGCAGAACTCCATGATGTTCACGCCCTGCTGACCCAGGGCCGGACCGACCGGCGGGCTCGGGTTGGCCTGCCCTGCAGGGATCTGCAGCTTGATGTACCCCGTGACTTTCTTAGCCATCGCTCGAACTCCAGTGGGTGCAAACGCCTCCCGAACGGGAAGCTCCCCTCAAATGTTGAAATATCAACCCTTCTCGACCTGCGAGAAATCCAGCTCCACCGGCGTCGAACGTCCGAGGATCTGCACGGCCACCTGCAGCCGGTTCTTCTCGTAGTTGACCGATTCGACGACGCCGTTGAAATCGTTGAA
>JAJXZV010000330.1 GCA_021779875.1 Pseudomonadota bacterium | reverse complement strand
AAGTACCCGCCCTTCACGCCCAGCACCCCCGAGCGCCTGCAGCTCGACGGCGACGTGTTCGGCGCCCTGCGGCAGGGCGACATCCTCCTGCATCACCCGTTCCAGAGCTTCGGCCCGGTGATCGACTTCCTCAAGCAGGCCGCCGCCGATCCCCAGGTGCTCGCCATCAAGCAGACGCTGTATCGGGCGGGGACGGATTCCGCGATCGTCGGCGCGCTGGTCGAGGCCGCTCAGGCGGGCAAGGACGTCACGGTGATCATCGAGCTGCGCGCCCGCTTCGACGAGGCGGCCAACATCGAGCTCGCCAACACGTTGCAGGAGGCCGGTGCGCACGTCATGTACGGCGTGGTGGGCTACAAGACCCACGCCAAGCTCGTGATGGTGGTGCGCCGCGAAGGCCGGAGCCTCAGGCGTTACTGCCATCTGGGGACCGGCAACTACCACATCAAGACCGCGAAGCTCTACACGGATTACGGCCTGCTCACGTCCGACGAAGCGGTCGGCGAGGACGTGCACGAGATCTTCCTCCAGCTCACCGGACTGACCCGCGTGCCGCGCCTGCGCAAGCTCCTGCACGCGCCCTTCAGCATGCACCGGGCGCTGATCGAGAAGATCGATCGCGAAGCCGAGCACGCGCGCGCGGGCCGGCCCGCACGGATCATCGCCAAGCTCAACGCGCTCACGGAGCCCACGATCATCCAGGCGCTGTACCGCGCTTCACGGGCGGGCGTGCGGATCGATCTGATCGTGCGGGGCATATGCTGCCTTCGGCCCGGGGTCGCGGGCGTCTCCGAGGGCATCCGGGTGCGCTCGATCGTGGGCCGCTTCCTCGAGCATTCCCGGGTCTACTTCTTCGACAACGCCGGCAGCCGCGAGGTCTACTGCGGCAGCGCGGACTGGATGGACCGGAACCTGTTTCGCCGCATCGAGGTCGCCTTCCCGGTCGAGGCGCCCGAGCTGCAGCGCCGGGTGATCGACGACCTGACCCTGTACCTCGCGGACGACATGCAGTCGTGGGTCTTGAATCCGGATGGCCGGTATGTGCGCGCCGGCACCTCGGCCGGCGTCTGCGCGCAGGCACGCGAATTGCGGCTGTACGACGAGCGGGTCGCCTTCCTGGAGAGCTGACGAGCCCGGCCGCGCGGCACGCGGCCGGCGGTCAGGCGATGGTGAGCCGGAAACCGGCCTCCTTCAGATAGCCGCGCTCCTGCTCGAGGTCCTCCAGCGTCAGGGGATGCTCGCGCATCCAGCGCGCCGGCAGTTGCAGCGACAGGGCCCGGCCCTTCACGTTCAGCCGGATGTCCGGCAGGGGCTGGGGACTGCGGCCGCGGTGCAGCAGCACGGCCAGCCGCAGCAGCACGATCAGGAACTCCGCGTGCCGATCCCACGGCGGCATCAAATCCTCGAGCGCGTCGAAGGCGAGCGGCCGCCGGTGGGCGCCGACCATGGCCGACAGCAGTTGCTGCTCCTCGCGGGGGAAGCCCGGCATGTCGGCGTGCTCGAGCAGATAGGCGCTGTGCCGGTGGTATTTCGAATGCGCGATGTCGAGCCCGGTCTCGTGCAATCGCGCCGCCCAGCGCAGCACGAGCTCGGCGAGCGGATCCTGCAGGCTCCATTCGGACTCGGCCTGCTGCAGCAACGCGACCGCCGTGGCCTCGACCCGGTCGGCCTGATGGGGGTCCACGTGGTAGCGTCTTTCCATGGCGCGAACGCTGCGCACGCGGGCATCCTCGTCCGTGAAGCGCCCCATGAGGTCGTACAGCAGTCCCTCGCGCATGGCGCCCTCCGCGACCTGGAGCCGGGCCACGCCCAGGCTGTCCATCACCTCCAGCAGGATCGCGAGGCCGCTCGCGAATACCGGGGCGCGCTCGGCGTCGACGTCCGGCAAATCGAGGTCATCCGCGTGCCCGGCGGCGACCACCCGTTCGGCGAGGCTGCGCAGGCTGTCCGGCGTGATGCGCGGCGAATCCGGATTCAGGCGCCGGATGACGTCGCCGACGACGCGCACCGTGCCGGAACTGCCGAACGCCTGCGTCCACCCGAGCTTCCGATAGGCCTCCTGCACGGGCTCGAGTTCCAGGCGAACCGCGGTACGGGCCCGCTCGAAGCGCTTCTCGGAGATTCTTCCGTCCTCGAAGATGTTCGCCGTTAGCCACACGCAGCCGACCGACAGGCTCTCGAGCAGCAGCGGCTCGAAGCCTTCGCCGATCACCACCTCGGTGGAGCCGCCGCCGATGTCGATGACCAGGCGCTTGCCGGGACTGTAGGGGCTGGTGTGGGCGACGCCGGAATAGATCAAGCGGGCCTCTTCCTGCCCCGAGATGATCTCGATCGGATGCCCGAGCGCGGCCCGCGCCCGCTCGAGGAACCAGCGCTTGCGCCTCGCGCGGCGCAGCGCGTTGGTGCCGACCACCCGGACGCTGTCGGCGTGGATCGCGCGCAGGCGCTGCCCGAAGCGCTCGAGGCAGCGAAGCGCGCGTTCCATGGCGGCATCCTCGAGGCGTCCGCTCTCGCCCTGACCCGCGGCGAGCCGCACCATTTCCCGGAGGCGGTCGATGATGACGAGCTGCCCGTGCGAATGCCGGGCCACCACCATGTGAAAGCTGTTCGAACCCAGATCGACGGCGGCGAGAACGTCGGGCACGACACGCCGAACCCGGCTCATCGAGCGAGTACGCGCGCCGTCAGGCCGAGAAGGATGACCCGCAACCGCAGGTGGTCTTGGCGTTGGGATTGCGGATGACGAACTGGGCGCCCTGCAGATCCTCCTTGTAGTCGATCTCGGCGCCCATCAGGTACTGCGCGCTCATGGGATCGACCAGGAGCGTGACGCCCTGCTTCTCGATGCAGAAATCCCCGTCCTCGACGTTTTCGTCGAAGGTGAAGCCGTATTGGAATCCCGAGCAGCCGCCGCCGGAGATGAACACCCGGAGCTTGAGCTCGGGGTTCGCCTCCTCGCGGATCAATTCGCCCACCTTCACGGCCGCCGCGTCGGTGAATATCAGCGGTACGGGCGGCGACGGCGGGGCCAGGGTGGCCGAATCTGGGGTGCTCATGGCCCGCAGTCTACTCCCACTGCGACCGTAGGATCAAAGTTCGGGGACCCCGGGGGAATCCGCCGCCACGGGCCCGGGCTCGGCCGTCCCGGCGGGCCGGCTGTCCCGGTGGATCAATTTGCCGTTGATCTGGGCGCCGACGGCCGTCTCGATCACCGCATAATGCACGTTGCCGAGCACCCGGGCCTTGGCGCCGAGCTGGACCCGCTTCGAGGCATCGATGTCGCCCTTGACGACGCCGTTCAGGACGATGTTCGGCGCCATCACCGAGCCTTCGATGCAGCCGAGTTCGCTCACCGACAGCATGGCGTCGGCGTCGGATTCCCCCTTCACGTTGCCGTTGATGTACCCGTCGAGATGAAACCCGCCGGTGAACTCGACGTCCCCGTTGATCCGGGTCTTGGCGCCGATCAGCGTGTCGATCTTCGCCTTGCTACTCGGTTTTCGTTTGAACATCCACACCACCCTTGTTCATCGCGTCGCCGCTCGTATCGGCTTCCAGCGACACGCCTTGCGCCTTCCACACGAATGCCTGGCGGAAGCGATGGCTCGCGTCCCGGCCGCTGCCGATCTCGATGCCGATGCGGGTCGGCTCGAAACCCGCCGGCAACTGTATGGCCTCGTCGTAGTCCTGAAAATACCGGAACGAGTATGCCACCCCGCCGCGCCGCCCGGCGGCGATATCGCCCAGGCTCAAAGTGGCCGGCTTGCCCTGCGCGAGGCCCTCGATCGTCAACGTCACGGTGCCGCTGACCTCGCGATCGGGCTTGCCCGTCTGCATCAGCACGAATTTCAGATGATACTGGCCTGCCGTCGGCTGCGGGACGATCTGCATTTGCTGCACCTTGACGTGCGCCTGCGAGTCCGGCTGCACCAATCCCCGGTAGAAACTCAGGTCCTGGTTCAGCCGCGCGATCTGGCTCTGCATGTCCCCCAGGCTCCGCTCGACCTGCTTGTAGCCTTCGCGGTCGACCCGCCGCGCGACCTCGGCCGCCTCCAGCTGCGTGCGCTGGCGGGCATTGTCGGCTTCCAGCGCGCGGATGCGCGCGTTCGCGGCCAGCGCGCCGCGCACCGAATCCACGACGCGAAAGCCGGCATCGTAGCGGCCGATCTCGAACGCGGCGTACAGCAGCGCGAGCGCCGCCGCGATCCCCAGAGCCCCGAGCACGGCCCGCCGTCGCGGCGCGTGGGGCCGCACGACCAGTTTGCCGAAAATGTCCGCCATTGCGCTCTGTGCCTCTCCTCGCCGCGGCCGGTGCGCACGGGACGATACACGATCAGGCTATCATGTCCCATTCGGTGCCCGGGAGGACAACCTTGCTCTGGCTCAAAGCCTTTCACGTCATCGCGATGGTCACCTGGTTCGCGGGCCTGTTCTACCTGCCGCGCCTGT
>JAJXZV010000264.1 GCA_021779875.1 Pseudomonadota bacterium | reverse complement strand
CAGCGGATGCCGCGCTCCTCGAGCGCGGCGCGCAGCATCTCGGCCGCGGCGCCGTCGAGCTGCCGGCCCATGAGGAGTGGGTCGCGATGCACGAGGGTGACCTGCATGCCGCGGCGGCACAGGCCGCTCGCCGCCTCGACCCCGAGCACGCCACCGCCGATCACCACCGCGCGGCGCCCGGCGTGCGCGGCGGCCAGCATCGCATCCAGGTCCCCGAGATTGCGGAAGGTCAGCACGCCCGCAAGGTCGCAGCCCGGCACCGCCAAGCGCACCGGATGCGAACCGGTGGCGATGAGCAGACGGTCGTAGCCGATCACGCGCCCCTGGGCCGAGTGCACCACGCGCCGTCGCCGGTCGATCTGCACCACGGGGTCGGCGGCGTGCACGATCACCCCGTGTTCCGCGTACCACTCGGCGCCGTGCAGCTCGAGTTCTTCGCCGGTCGCATCGCCCGCGAGCACCGGCGACAGCAGCACCCGGTTGTAGCCGGGGTGCGGCTCGGCGCCGAACACCGTGACGTCGTAGGCCTGCGGCGCGACCTCGAGCAGCTCCTCCACGGCGCGCAGGCCCGCGATGCCGTTGCCGATCACCACGAGGCTGCGCCGCGGGCGCACCCACACGGCGCCGTCGAGCACCCGCACCGGATAGGCGCGCACCGACCTCTCGGGCGCCTCGATGCAGCGGCCGCTGCGCAGGCTGAAGTGCTGCTTGTACAGCGGCGAGGCGACCACGAGTTCGCCGCGCAGATCCCCGACGATGCCGCGCGACAACACGTTGGCGCCGCTGAAGGGATCACGGTTGTCGATGGCGTAGAGCTGATCGGCGACGCGGAACAGCGCGATCTGGCGTCCCGCGACCCGGGCGCACACGCCGGTGTCGGGCAGCACGTCCTCGATGCCGCAGACCCGCTGCCAGTGCTGGATGTCCCTCATGCCGTCTCCTTGCGCCGCGCGGCGCGCTCGGCCGGCGACGCCGGGCGAATCTGTCCCCGCTCCTCGACGAACACCACGTCCTCGTCGCCTCCGTCGGCGTTGACGAAGTGGCGGAAGCGCGCGGCGGTCGCCGGGTCCTCGACCGCCCGCCGCCATTCGCACTCGTAGCTCGCGACGATGCCCGCCATCTCGGCCTCGAGGTCCGCGCCGATCGCGAGCGAATCGCGGCACACGACGTCGCGCAGGTAGTCGATGCCGCCCACCAGATTCTCGAGCCACGTGGCGGTGCGCTGCAGGCGCTCGGCGGTGCGCACGTAGAACATCAGGAACCGGTCCACGTAGCGCACCAGGGTCTCGGCGTCGAGGTCCGCGGCGAGCAGGTCCGCGTGGCGCGGCTTCATGCCGCCGTTGCCGCAGACGTACAGATTCCAGCCCTTCTCGGTCGCGATCACGCCCACGTCCTTGCTCTGCGCTTCGGCGCACTCGCGGGTGCAGCCGGAGACGGCGAGCTTGATCTTGTGGGGCGCGCGCAGGCCGCGGTAGCGGTTCTCCAGGCGGATCGCGAGCCCGACGCTGTCCTGCACGCCGTAGCGGCACCAGGTCGAGCCCACGCAGGACTTGACCGTGCGCATGGCCTTGCCGTAGGCGTGTCCGGACTCGAAGCCCGCGTCGATCAGCTCGCGCCAGATGGCCGGCAGCTCGTGCAGCTGCGCGCCGAACAGGTCGATGCGCTGGCCGCCGGTGATCTTGGTGTACAACCGGTACTTGCGGGCCACCTCGCCGATGGCGATGAGCTTCTGCGGCGTGATCTCCCCGCCGGGGATGCGCGGCACCACCGAATAGGTGCCGTCCTTCTGGATGTTGGCGAGGAACCGGTCGTTGGTGTCCTGCAGCGGCGCGCGCTCCGGGGCGAGCACGAACTCGTTCCACTGCGAGGCGAGGATGGAGCCGATCGCGGGCTTGCAGACGTCGCACCCGAGCCCCTGGCCGTGCCGCGCGAGCACGTCGGTGAAGCTCCTCAGCCCGCCGATCCGCACCAGGTGGTACAGCTGCTGGCGCGAGTACGGGAAGTGCTCGCACAGGTGATCGTCCACCGCGACGCCGCGGCGCTTGAGCTCGCTCTTCAGGACCTGGGTCACGAGCGGCGCGCAGCCGCCGCAGGCGCTCGCCGCCTTGGTGGACTTCTTGAGCGCCCCCAGGGAGGTGCAGCCGGCCGCGATCGCCGCGCACAGGTCGGATTTGCTGACGTTGTTGCACGAGCAGATCTGGGCCGCCGCGGGCAGCGCCTCGACACCGAGGGCGGCGCCGCCCGCCGCGGCCGCGGTCGGCAGCACGAGCTGTTCGGGCTGCTGCGGCAAGGCGATGCCGTTCAGCAGGTATTGCTGCCAGACGCCGTAGTCGGCCGCATCGCCCACCAGCACCCCGCCGATCAGCCTGCTGCCGTCCTTGCTCACCCACATCTTCTTGTACACCTGCCGGCGCTCGTCGACGAAGGTGTAGGCCTGCGCCCCCGGGGTGGCGCCGTGGGCGTCCCCGAGCGAGCCGACGTCCACCCCGAGCAGCTTCAACTTGGTGCTGCCGTCGGCGCCGTCGAAGCGGCGCGCCTCGATCCCGGCGAGCTGCGCGGCCGCGGCCTCGGCCATCTGGTAGCCGGGTGCGACCAGGCCGTACACGCGACCCTCGCGCAGCGCGCACTCGCCGATGGCGTACACGTCCGGATCGGAGGTGCGGCAGACCTCGTCGATCACGATGCCGCCCCGGTCGCCGAGCGCGAGCCCCGCGTCGCGGGCGAGCTCGTCGCGCGGGCGGATGCCCGCGGAGAAGACCACGAGATCGGTCTCGAGCCGGCCGCCGTCGGCGAATTCGAGGGCAAGCCGCGCGCGCTCGCCGGCGGCGATGCCGGCGGTGACCTTGCCGGTGTGCACGGTCACCCCGAGCGACTCGATGCGCGTGCGCAGGATCCGGCCGCCGCCCTCGTCCACCTGCTGGGCCATCAGCCGCGGCGCGAACTCGACCACGTGCGTCTCGAGGCCGAGATCCTTCAGCGCCTTGGCCGCCTCCAGGCCGAGCAGGCCCCCGCCGATCACCGCGCCCACGCCGGCGCCCTGCGCCGCGGCGCGAATGCGCTCGACGTCCTCGATGGTGCGATACACCAGGCAGTGGGGTGATTCGCGCCCGGGAATCGGCGGCACGAAGGGATAGGAGCCGGTGGCGAGCACCAGCTTGTCGTAGGAAATGACCGCGCCCGAGCGGGTGCCGACCGTACGCCGCTCCCGGTCGATGACCGTCGCCGCCTCGGCCAGGCGCAGGGTGATGCTCCGCTCGGCGAAGAACGCCTCGTCGGCGAGCTCGAGGTCCGCCGCCGTGCGCTGCTCGAACAGGCTGGACAGGTGCACCCGATCGTAGGCCCGACGCGGCTCCTCGCCGATCACCGTGATGTCGTAGGCGCCCGGCGCCGCCGCGGTCAGCGACTCGAGCAGTCGCTGGCCGACCATGCCGTGGCCGATCACGACCAATCGAGGTGGTTGCATGCACCAAAGGCAAGCAACTCACGTGCCAAGACATCGCGCGCCTGCGTGAGGCAGGCATTTCAAGGAGTTGCGGGCGATCGGGCGCGCTCGGCCGCCGATGCCCAGGGATTCGCGCCCCAGATCCGTGCAGCCGCGGCCAAGACCGCGCACCGCCTCGGGGCGTCCGTGCTCAGTCCGCGGGCATCCGCGCCACGAGTTCCAGGGTGCCGGCCAGGAGGCGGTCGCGGTCGGCACACGGCCCGACCAGGATCTCGATCTCGCCGGGCTCGAGCACCGGCTCGAGGTCCGGCCCGAGGTAGCGCAGCGCCTCGGCCGCGAGTTCGAGCCTCGCGGTGCCGGTCTCGCCCGGCGCCAGTTCGAGCCGCGCGAAGCCCTGGAGCTCGAGACAGGGCCGCGCCACGCTCGCCACCGGATCGCGCGTGAACAGGAAGACCGTCTCGTGCGCCGCGCCCGGCCCCTCGTTGGTCACATCGACCCGGATCTCGGCGGTGTCGCCGGGGTGCAGGCGCGCCGGGACGATGCGCAGGTGATGGTACCGGAGGCGCCCGTACGTCAGGCCGTGACCGAACGGGAACAGCGGTCCCGGGGGCAGATCGAGATACCGGCTGGAATACGGGCCGCCGCCGTCCACCGGCCGCCCAGTCGGCCGCTCGCCGAAGTGCATGGGGACCTGGCCGAGCGCCCGCGGCCAGGTGACCGGCGTGCGGGCGCTCGGCGTCGCCCGGCCGACGAGCAGGTCGGCGATCGCGTGCCCCGCCTCGCTGCCGGGGAACCAGGCCGCGAGCAGGGCATCGGCCCGCTCGGCGAGCCAGGAGACGATCAGCGGCCGGCCGGAGAACAGCACCGCGATGACGGGAATGCCGCGCGCCGCGGCCCGCCGGCACACGGCCTCGGCGAACGGCCGCTGCCGGCCCGGCAGATCCAGGTCGGCGCGGCTGGCGGCCTCGCCGCTCAGGCGCGCCGGCTCGCCGACGCACAGGACCACGGCGTCGGCCCAGT